>NZ_JBHZPF010000110.1:0-5553 GCF_042787975.1 Peribacillus sp. YIM B13482 | reverse complement strand
CATATTGCCCCTCCTAAACACCCTTTAGCTTAAAAATCCGTTTTATTTCTCAATATCTAAATCATCATCAAGAAAAGCTTTTTTATCTTCTTTAATTCCATACTTCTTTTCAAGAAATTGACCAATTATTGAACTGTTTATTCCTTTCCTTACTGCTGTTTCGATAACTATATATAGAATAAATAACCCAACAAGATAAAAAACAATAGCTATGATAACCTTCACCAAAAATCCTCCAAATAAATAATCAATTATTTCCTTTATTTTACCATAAAACCCACAATTTTTATTAAAGTAACCTGCCCCTATAGTTCCATAAAGAAAAGAGCCGCCACAGCAACCCCATTACCTTTTAGCATATAACGTGGAACGTGGAACTCCTGTGGCTTTTACTATGTCATTTACACTCATTCCGTTTGTTTCACGTTCATTATAAAGCTTAATAGCTCGTTTTAAAGTCTTTTCATCTTGTCCTGGTCTTCCCATATGTTTCCCTTGCCTTTTTGCTCTCTCCCGACCTTCTGTAGTTCTTTCTACAATAAGATCACGTTCAAATTGTGCGAAAGAACCTAAAATATTAAAAAGGAGTGTTTGTAAGCTATTTCCTTCGTTTGAACCATCAAACTTCATATCCTCTTTCACAAATCTAACTTTAACCCCTTTTTCAGCCAGCCCTTGAACTATTTTATTTAAGTCCATAATAGAACGAGCTAAACGATCTATTTTTGTTACCACTAATGTATCTCCTTCTCGCGCAAATTCCATAGCTTCATAAAGTTGAGTTCTTTGTTTGGTACTTGTTCCAGTTACTTTCTCAACAAAAAGCTTTTTGCACCCTTCATTTGCCAATATTTCTTTTTGCGTTTCTAAATCCTGGCCAGTAGTTGAAACTCTTGCATAACCAATTAACAATATGTATCACCCTTTATCTAAAAGTCTTAAATGTTTTATACATAAAATTATAGACTAACTTTTAGACATAAAACAAGAATAAATAACCAAAAAAATGTCAATTTGACCGATAATTTGCACTTATTTCAAGTGTTATTTTGCACCCATTAAGAAACCCAGCTATCTTCACATGAGAAGATTAGCTGGGTTCCTTAAGATTACATCCAATCATTAACTGCTTATTGTTCAGTAATCGCGCACGATTTTGGAAGATCTTTATCTTGTCTTGTTGAAGAGAAGCACCCGAGTGTTTGAGTAGATTACTTCACAAACATAATATTAATATTTAATCTTTTTACCAGATTTTCTCTCTGTTATATACATTCTTTTCTGCCCACATTCTTTTTTAAGCCTTTTTTCATCTTTTTTTCATCTTATTTTAATTATTGTAATTTAAAATAAAAATGGAAAGGGGAATGCAATTTAAATGTCAACTACAAAAAAAATCGTGAATTCGTCAATTAACAAGATTCCTCAATTGACACTCCTATTCTGGATTATGAAGATTGCCGCCACAACGTTAGGAGAAACAGGCAGCGATTTAGTTACTGTACCCGGAACAGAAGATAATTACCTAATCCCATTACTGTTTTTCGTTGGTGTTTTTGCTATCTTTTTGACCATTCAATTGGTTGTTAAGAAATATGTTCCTCCTGTTTATTGGACTGTTATTTTATCAACAAGTCTTGCGGGAACAGCATTTTCTGACTTTATGGACCGTTCATTGGGACTAGGATATATGAAAGGTTCACTGTTATTAGTAAGTGTGCTGGCTATTATTTTTTTATTTTGGTATATCACTGAGCCAACATTAAACGTAAAGAGTATTGCAACAAAACGCGTTGAAGTTCTATATTGGATAGCCATTCTAGTTTCTAATACACTAGGAACAGCAGCAGGAGATTTTTTATCGCACAAAGCTTCAGGAGTAGGAACGTTAGCAGGTGGTGGTAATTATCTGGAACAAGGTTTAGGACTTACAATTGCTCAAGGCTCTATGGTCACAGGCGGGTTAATATTAATAGTTCTTTTAGCGTATTGGTTTACAAAAATAAATAGAGTGTTTTTATTCTGGTTAGCATTCGTGTTGACTCGTCCTTTCGGAGCAACATTCGGCGATTATTTGATTAAACCTCACGAAAAAGGCGGTCTAGGTTTAGAAAATGGTACAGAAATCGCTTCCGCTATTTTACTTGCCATTCTTGTTATCTGCATCATTATTCAGTTTGCAATAAGTAAATCGAAAATAGATGAATCTAATCACCAAGTGAATTAAAACTTAAAAACATAAAGGACAATCTAAAGAGTCCTTAAAAAGCGCGGAAAGTAAATAAGAAATATTTCTTTCCGTGCTCTTTTTTTTGTTCCACAATCGGGCCAGATTTTCCGAATTGATCAAGTGGTATATATAACGAAGTTAATGACATTCCGGAGTTAGTTTAGAAGGTTAGACCTAAATTTTGATTTACCTTTATAAACAAAAAAGCCCCTCTCGATTATGAGAAGGGCATTTTAAGTTGGAAAAGTACTTCTGTGGAGTAGCTGGTAATATTATTATCTTCCAATTAAATACATTTTATACCAATTAATAAATAAAACCTCTCTATAAAAGAGAGCTTAACACTAAACCCCATTTCTTTGTAAATTGTTTGAATACATTGTGGAATAATAAAAGGAAAGATATTTTTTATCCGCAATCGGGGCGATTGTGGAGCAACATTAGAAAATGATCAATCTTTTTTATAAAAAACCAAACTTAAACCTATTGGATAAGAATCCATTTTGATCAATCTTTTCAAAATGGATTCATTTTATTTATCTTACTGCCTACATGAAAATAGTTATCGGAAGTCGCTTTATTGGTAAGAGACAAATATGGGTTTCCGAGGTATTAGATCAGACTTTATTTCAAAGCGACACTCTTTGCTATTTGATCCCAATCACTAAATGATCACGGGCTGCTTCGACTACTTCTGTGGTAATCGTTCTTAATTGATTAATTTCCATAATTCATTCAATTTGACTAAATAAACGCTGAATTAATCGGAAATTTCGATATTAAAAAGCCCAATTTCTCAGCATTAAAATTGAGTGGTCTTTTTTCGTTACTCGGTGTCCTACCACGTCGAGACCCCGAATAAGAGATTTTTTTACTGTGTCCATTATTCGGGGTATAGTTCATGAATCCGGTTTCTCACCAAAAACCATTTACAGGGTAGAGAGGGGAAACAACAACATTACAATGGACACTTATGTTACGCTTTTTAAGCTATTAGATGTTGATTTAAATGGGGTCCCGGTAGCAATTACAGGAACGCTTCCAGTTGCAGCCTGGCAAATTTGGTGGTTGTAAGACCTGCTTTAAAGCCACACGAAAGAAAAGCAGCTGTATCCTATATTCCGGGGTATTTATTCTTTTTATTTGCGGATTGGCATTTGGCTACTTCTTCATATTTCCAAACATCTTGAGTTTTCTTATCAATCTAGGCAGCGACTTAATGACAATATCCTTCACAGCAGATAAAATTTCATTTTAGTGATTATTGCTTGTATGATCTCTCCGCCTGAATTTATTTCTCATATTTCGGTAGCTGTCCCATTGATTAATTATATATGAAATAAGCGTTTTCCTATCTAAGATCGTTTATAAAAGAAAACAAAAAGGTATGAAATTTACAAATACAAAGGAATTAACAAATGATTAAAGCTTATTATGAATTACCTCAATCCTTGTAATACGGTTAAGTAAGTAGTGAAATATACTCGATAATCGTGCCGCCAGCTATCATGGTGAGGATTTACCAAGGGGTAAAGCCTGCCCTAACTACAGTTGAACATTCATAACCCTTTTGGAGATACACCAATTTTGTGAAATGGTAATTACTTTTTTATAAATCTTTAGCAACATTTGATAGAATAAATTCGTGGATCTATTTATAAAAAGAAAGAAATTTTTTGGAAGAAGTGGTGGTGTTTAAGTTGGAACGATCAAAACGTAAGAAACACAGGTTTAGATGGAGAAGGGCCTTTTTTATACTATTTGTATTTATTTTTTTAATAGGCGGAACATACAGTATTATTCAATATAAACAGGGACTATCTGCAGCTAGTGATGGAAAGTATAAGAACGATGGAACAACCTTTGAACAGTTTAATGGTAATCTCCCCGATAATGGTCAAATAAATGTTCTTTTATTAGGCAGTGACTCCCGAGGTGAAAAGAATGCCCGAACAGATTCTATTTTAATTGCTCATTATGACCAAAATACAAAACAACCTAAGCTTGTATCAATTATGAGGGATATGTATGTAGAAATACCTGGTCATGGCAAACAAAAAATTAATGCTGCCTATGCATTTGGAGGACCAGAGTTACTAAGAGAAACAATTAAACAAAATTTTAATGTTGATATTAATTACTATGCAGTGGTTGATTTTAATGGTTTTTCTAAAATAGTAGATACAATAGCTCCAGATGGTATCAAAGTAAATATTTCTCATGAAATGTCTTCCGGAATTGGGATGACACTTCACCCAGGAGAACAAACACTACATGGAAAAGAATTACTAGGTTACGTTCGTTTTCGTCATGATCAATTGAGTGATTTTGGTCGGGTTGAGAGACAACAAGAAGTATTATCGAAGTTAAAAGACCAAGCAACTAATATTAAAAGTGTGCTTAAATTACCTAAATTACTTGGTTTATTCGACTCCTATATTGATACAAATGTAGATACAAAGACTAACTTAATTCTCGGCAAAGATTTTATAACTGGACAAGCTAAAAATGTACAAACACTCAGAATTCCTTTAGATAACACATTTGAGAATCAGCGTTATGATGATGTCGGAGAAGTTCTAAATATTGATTTAGATAAGAACAAAGAGGAATTACAGAAATTTTTAAAAGATGATAATGAAAGTAGAAAGAAATAAGAGATGAGTGTTAATTGACGTAAATCACCGTAAAGGTGATTTCAAACCGTAGACAAACTCCTTTTCAAAACATCGTTTCGAAAAGGAGTTTTCTTATTTTAATTCACCTCTTAGGCTGACATAGATTCTTTCATGTGGTGTCCTACCACATGCCCATCTTCTTACTCGTTTTTATCGTTTTGGGGTAACTCGTTATTGTTAGCTTGATGGCTATGTGGCGGTACCCCTGAATTAGAGGATAAAATAGAGTTAATTGAGGCTCAATTAACTAGCCAAAAGAAAGAAAAAAAGGGGTTTCTATCAAAGGTTTTTGGATGAACTAGGCCAAGATGAATCCCTTACCATTAATAGGGAACCCAAAATCCTCACAACTGGTTACAGACGCTAAAAAAACCATCTGTAACCGAAGGACATTAAAGGATATCTATAGTTCAATTTTAATGTACGATAATGTATATTTTGTTTCATTACTGAAAATAGGGAAAGCCCTTATGTACCAAAGGTTTAATAAGCACTTATAATCTGCTGTAGGAATCAATCTATTCGATGAAAATTGAATCACTCTAACAAAAAAGACGGCCAAGTAATATGAACTATACCCCGGATAACGGACACACATAAAAAAGTGTCCCTTATGGGGCTGTTGACAATCTAAAAGGATTTTTG
>NZ_JBHZPF010000011.1:0-107062 GCF_042787975.1 Peribacillus sp. YIM B13482 | reverse complement strand
TTCAAATCAATAAACTCCATTTTGCTTTGGTACTCATCATTGCGTCCCATCATAGAAATCCCTCCAATAAAAAACCTGCATAGAATAAATTCTATACAGGTTTCAAAAATCCTTTTAGATTGTCAACAGCCCCATAAGGGACACTTTTTTATGTGTGTCCGTTATCCGGGGTATAGTTCAATTCGGACAGCCGCTTTTCCTATTCACCCTTTATTGACAAACTCTTCATATCTCTCATCATGGGCCAGCCATGCCGCATATTTCCGCTTCATGTATTTTTCCGCTTCCCCAAATGTATCGAATGTTTTTTTCTGTTGTTTTCCGTTGATTTCAACAATCCATTCCTCTTCTTCATCTTCATAGATGAATATGTCCTGTTTTTCTCTTGTTGAATATAGGCATCCCTCTGGGGATTCTTTTACATTCAATTGATTTTTATGTGCATCGCGTTTAAGAGGCTCGGCAAAGAAGGTCTTTTCGACATATTGACTATATGCCTTTTCGGACATGGTACAACCGGCGGCTTTTTGATGGCCACCCCCATCGTACTTGCCAGCAACTTCAGAAACATCTATGTCATCGTGGATTGTCCGGAAGCTGATTCTTTTACTTCCGACCATCAGGATTGCGATATAATCCAAATGTGAGAATTCTTTCGACAGTTCGTTTCCAAGTTCTGAGTGATATGACTCTGCGTGGACCACACCAGCTGTATGTGGACCGACCGTAGCTTGATAAACTTCTCTTTTTTTCCTGTTTATGTACCGATCTACTCGACTTTCTTCTACATTTAGAAGCGTTTGCTCCACTTCGTCAAAAGTGAAACTTTCAGCAGTAGAAAGCTTATTTGCGATTTTCATTTCGAATTCCTCTATCGGAATCATGAAAAACAGGTCATTCAACCGTTTTGCCGTTGAATTTTTATTTACTTCCCATTCCCAAGTATCGTATTGACGGACCAATTCAACGAATTCAGCGACAATATTTGAAGGTTCCAGCAATTTATTATCAACTGCATACTGATAGAATAATGAAGTTGCTGCCGTCTGTTTACCGTCTTCCTGTTCGACAGTTACAGATGCCCAATCATGCTCGTTCAAATGCAGTGCTGACTTATGATGATCGATCAGCAGCGCTTTGCCTCCGTCTTCCACAAACTGCGTAATCATTTTTTCGTTATCTTCATCAACCGATAGATCAGTAACAATCAATGTATCCTCAATCTTTGCCTGCTCAAGAAATGCTCCTACATTTTGATTAAGGCGACCGATTGAATTATAACTAACCACTACTTCTTCTCCGAATGCCAGCTTAGCGACAATGCCGCAGCCGACTCCATCTAAATCATTATGTGTAAAGAGATGGTACACACAAACCCCTCCTAATAACTAATAATTTTACTTTTCCCTAAAGACAGGAATTTCAATTGCAATCTTTACAATTGTAGCATAATCATATCCGCATATTTTATCATGCTTTCATTACGCGATGCTTTTGTTCGTTTTTTTTTTCGAAAAACCACTAATGATTCATTATTTCACAGAAATTATACCCAAATATAATGAAAACACATTACTTTGAAATTGTATTTCCATGTATTCCTTTAAAACTGACAGGGCAGCACAGTTAACCTTTAATGATTCAGACATCTCCCCGTTAGTGACTACTTAAAGTCTTACCCTATCCATCTTTCTAGGTCCCTCCCAATAAGTGGCCATATCCATTTTCAAGATTGTCCATACAACAGGGGAAAAATAGGAAGTCACAAATGCTTCATTGACCTTAAAATCCGGCAAATCAAAAAGCCGCAGGGAATGTTATTCCCTGCGGCTTTCCTGATGTGAAATCACTGTTCTATCAATTTTCCAAGGTTGGCCATTTCAATGGCACTAACGGCAGCTTCATAGCCTTTGTTACCTGATTTTGTTCCGGCACGTTCAATGGCTTGTTCAATGTTCTCAGTTGTCAACAAACCGAAGATAACCGGTACACCTGTGTCCAAGGAAACGGAAGCCATGCCTTTAGCTGCTTCATTGCAGACATAATCATAATGTGAAGTGGCACCCCTGATTACCGTTCCAAGTCCGATAACCGCATCGTATTTACCCGTATTCACAAGTTTCTTCGCAATTAACGGAAGTTCGAAAGCACCCGGCACCCACGCGATGTCAACATCATTTTCATCAACGCCATGACGCTTAAGGCCATCCAATGCCCCTCCTAAAAGCTTGCTTGTGATAAACTCATTAAATCTTCCTACCACGATTCCGACTTTCAATCCTGATCCTATTAATTGTGCTTCAATAACTTTCCCCATGTCCAATTCCTCCTAATTTTAAAAAAATATCATTTTTTTCATTTAAAGATTAATTTCGCTAAAAATCCTTCAAGCATTCGGGATGTTCAGTTCAAGTGCCTGTTTCCCGATTGTATCACTTTGTTCAAGATACCGAATCAAATCGGCTATCGTAATGAACTTCAGGTTGAATTTCCCAGCGATGACTTCTAAATCGGATACGCGTGCCATCGATCCATCATCATTCATGATTTCACATATGACACCAGCTGGAGCGGCACCGCATAATTTTGCCAAATCCACCGAAGCCTCCGTATGTCCTGCCCTCCTTAATACGCCGCCTTCTTTAGCGACTATCGGAAAAGTGTGACCAGGCCGTTGAAAATCTTCAGCAACCGAATCTTCTTTAAGAAGCTCAAGAATGGTCAAGGACCGTTCAAAAGCACTTATTCCTGTGGAAGTGCTTTTATGATCGACACTAACCGTAAAGGCAGTACCATGATGATCGGTATTTTCTCCTACCATAGGATGCAGGTTCAATTTCCCTGCCAGTTCTTCTGTAATGGTTGTACATATCAAACCTCGTCCATGAGTCGCCATGAAATTGATCGCTTCCGGCGTAGCCTTTTCGGCCAACAAGACGAAATCCCCTTCGTTTTCACGGTCTTCATCATCGGATACGATTACTACCTTGCCAGCTTTCAAATCCTCGATCGCTTCTTCAATTGTATGGAACATCATTACACCGCCCTTTTATTAGAATCCGTGCTCTGCCAAAAACTCTAAATTCAGTCCTGGTTTTGAATCGCCATTTTTCATTTGATGTATAATATATTTCCCTATCATGTCGTTTTCAATGTTAACGATATCGCCAGCCGCTTTTTGTCCCAATACGGTGTCCTGATGAGTCAATGGAATCAGAGATACAGTCAAAAGGTTTCGTTCAATTCCAAATATCGTCAGGCTCGTTCCATCAATGGCTACAGAGCCTTTTGGAATGCAAAAGGCACTGAGCCCTTCTTCCAATTGGATTACATAATATACGGCATTTTCTTTTCGTTCTTTTTTTATGATTGTTCCGGTCCCGTCGATATGACCTGAAACAAAATGACCGCCAAACCTTCCCTGTGCACTCATGGCTCGTTCGAGATTCACAGGTGATCCCAATTTTAACGTCCGGATCGAGGAAGCTTTGACCGTTTCCGGCATTACGTCGACTGTAAACAAACTTTTCGTGAAGGACGTTACCGTTAAGCAGACCCCGTTGACTGAAATACTATCCCCCAGATGAACATCTTCAAGGATTTTTTCAGAACGGATCGACAACTCCATACTGCTTTTCCCTTTTTTCAAGGAATGGACGGTACCGATATCCTCGATGATTCCCGTAAACATATTTTTCCCCCTTTTATAAAATATAAAAAACCCCTTAGGATGACCTAAGGAGTTAACAGGAGAAATGAGTGAAAAAAACTGTATACCTAAAAAGCCCAATATTTTCTTTTTTGAAAAATTAGGCGTACGTATACACTTGGGTTCCACACGTCCTTCTCCCATCCAGACTTTACTGTCGGCTTTGGAATCTCACCAAATCCTGCCTTTATCAGGCTCGCGGGCTTAGAATTTCTTCATCACCGCCGGTTGGGATTTTCACCCGACCCCGAAGGACTAAAATAATATGAATCTTTGAATATTTTATCACCTTAAAGTGAGGATGTAAAATTTCTAAACTTAAATGGTTCATTTGTTACAGGAACACCCTCACTTTATGGAAAAATGAAATTCCGCTCCAAGTAACTTCGATGTGCTCCAAAAGGTTAACCGGGCCTAATTGGTGGAATAGGTTATAGGAATTACAATTCAAACAAGGAGGAAGCCCAAGCTTATTGCCATCAACAATTTGCTTTTCTTTCTATTCGTCGTCACGATGAATTTTTTAGCCAATTTCCTGCCTTTGAACGGCCGAACATCTGGAGAGATTTCCGATAAACTGGATGTCCTCTTCACTCCTGCCGGTTATGTATTTTCCATATGGGGTTTAATCTATTTTCTGCTCGCCATCTGGGTATTCAGGCAGTTTTTAAGTAAACATCAAAACAGCCCTGCCAATAAGGCATCCTTCCCTTGGTTCGCTTTAAGCTGTGTCCTAAATGGCGCTTGGCTTTTGGCTTGGCATTACGAACGATTTTTGTTATCCGTATTCATTATCATTGCTCTTTTGGCTATATTATTGGTCAGTTATACAAGCATTAAAAAAGTGGAGCATACTCCTTTCGACCTATTTCCGTTTTCCGTTTATACCGGCTGGGTGAGTGTTGCAGCCATCGCCGACATTTCTTATTACCTTACCTATATCGAATGGGACGGTTTTGGGATTTCCAGTGTAGCTTGGACGATCGTTTTGCTGATTGCAGCAACAATCCTGGCCTTTGTCTTTGCTGGTAAAAACCGGGATTGGTGCTATCCTCTCGTATTCGTTTGGACGTTCATTGGCATCGGGATCCGAAATGGTGCGCCCTACCAGGTAATCACAGACATTTCTTATATTCTGGCTGCTCTCCTTTTTATCGTGTCGATCACGACCTTCATTAAAAATCGGAAGAACTGATAGGGAAATCTGGTGGTCTAAAAAGCTTGCTGAAGATCGTGCCAGATGTCCTGCCAAGCTTCAAGGCCAACTGAGAGACGGACCAGTTGGTCACTGATGCCCATTTGTTCCCGCGATTCTTCAGGAACGGCAGAATGCGTCATGGTAGCGGGATGCTGGATCAATGTCTCGGCATCCCCTAGACTGACGGCAATTTTGATAAGTTTCAATTTATTGAGGAATTCCTGTGCATCCTGTTTTGTACCATGCAATTCGAAAGAGATAAGGCCGCCTCCGTGTTTCATCTGTTTTTGCATTATATAATGATCCGGTGAAGCTTCATCACCTGGATAATATACCTTTTTCACCTTTGGATGTTTCACAAGTTCATGAAAGATGTTCATTGCATTGGCTGAGTGACGGTCCATCCTGACAGGCAAGGTCTTTAACCCCCGCAATAGTAACCAGGCATCGAATGGTGAAATGATTCCACCGATATCCTTCTGTGTAGTCCCAGCTACCTGATTAATAAAGTCCTTCTTACCAACGACAAGGCCCGCAACGACATCCCCATGTCCGCAAAGATATTTCGTAGCACTATGAAGGACGATATCACACCCATAGTCAAGGGGTCTCTGTAAGTAGGGTGTCGAAAACGTATTATCGACTACAATCGTCACATTATATTCCTTCGCTACTCTCACTACCATCTGTAAGTCAATCATTTTCATCGTCGGATTGATCGGGGTTTCTACATAAATGCAGGTCGTTTCCGGCCGAATCATTTTCCTTACCTTTTCTTCTGTATCCATTTCACAAAAATCATGAGTGATGCGGTATTTATTTTTCATTAACTGCAGAAGGCCAAAAGTACAACCATATAAACCCTGTGAACACAGGATGTGGTCATCCGTTTTAGTTAAGGCAAAAAGCACCGCAGAAACTGCAGCCATACCTGATCCGAAAGCAAGGCCAGCTTCCCCGCCTTCCAAAGCGGCAATCTTTTCTTCCAGCACTTGTACCGTCGGATTTCCAAGGCGTGAATAAATATATCCATCTTCTATACCGGCAAAACGCCGTTCCCCTTGCTCGGCCGTTTCAAAAGTGAATGTTGAGGTTTGGAATAATGGTGTTGCCAAGCTTCCTAAATGCTTCTTCGAGTCATATCCTTCATGTATGACTGCCGTTTCAAACTGTTTATACTTTCCTGTCATAACATCTCCTCCTAACCTATGTCTATTGATATCATATGTCAAAAATCCACATAAAGGAAGCGTTTTCAAACATAGATATCCCTGTTGTAAAAACCCATAATTTAGTATGTGTGATATAATTTCACAATCTGGTATTTATAGTTGAAGACTTCGGGAGGGCACAAGATGAACAAATTCATTTTTGGTTTTCTGGTCATTTTAACGACTGCGTTAATGGGTTCTTCATTCGCTATAGGAAAAATTGGCTTAGCGTATACTTCCCCAATGTTACTTGCAGCGATTCGGTTCATCCTAGCAGGTTTCATCATGGCCATTGTCGTCAAGCTCATCAAACGCCCGCATCCAAAAAAGATCAAGGATTGGTCAAAATTGAGTATCATCGGTTTTTTCCAGACGGCTGGTGTAATGGGATGCATCTTTGTAGGTTTAAGGACCATTTCAGCCGGGGAACTTTCGATCTTGACATTCATGAACCCATTATTAGTGGTCATTTTTGGAACGCTATTTCTTAGAACGATTTACACCTTGCAACAATGGTCGGGAGTTTTGCTCGGTTTTATTGGCGTTTTTATCACAATGGGGGCACATCTTGATTTGAAGACCGGTACTCTTCTTGGATTAATGTCAGCCATTTCGTGGTCCATTGCGACCCTATTGATGAAAGTTTGGGGACATACCTTCGACACTTGGGTCATGTCAGCCTATCAAATGCTGTGCGGAGGTTTTCTCCTGCTCATTGGATCATTTCTTTTTGAACAGCCCTTTTTCAAGATTTCCCAGGCATCCATCCTTATTTTGTTATGGCTGGCCATCATGGCATCCATCGTTCAATTTTCTGTTTGGTATTTCCTATTACAAAAGGGGGATTCAGCCAAAACGAGCGCCTTTCTATTTCTAGCTCCCTTTTTTGGTGTCCTATCTGGCTACCTCTTGCTGGATGAGCCTGTTCACTGGTACGTTGCGGTTGGAGGTTCACTCATTTTCATCGGCATATTTTTGGTTAACTGGGAATCCCACCATACAGTGGAAAAGGCATGTAGAGTGGATTCTGCAAAATGAATATCCACTTTAATTTCAAGACGAGAAGGAGTTCAGGCATGTTTGCGGATTGTATCTGACTCCTGCAAAAAAAAGAGACAGCCGCTACGGCCATCCCTTTTCCCCAACTCATTCATCGACTACGATGTTTCCACCATAGAAAGTTACTCTCGTTAATGGAATCTCCAGTTCACGAGCCATTTTTTTCAACTCTCGCTCTTCTCTTTCCGTTACGATTGAAATAACAGTGCCATCTGCACCTGCACGCCCTGTTCTCCCTGATCTATGGATATATTGATCGATGTTGTCAGCCATATCAATATGAACGACTGCTGTGAGGCCTTTTATATCTAGCCCTCTTGCCGCTACATCCGTTGCGATCAACATCGGGGATTTTCCGGAACGAAGCTTGCGCAGCGCCTTCTCCCGGTCGACTTTATTGGATTCCCCGTGAAGCACACCCATTTCAACACCTTTATAACTCAGCTTTTCATGTAGGACGCTCAGCTCTGCTATATCGTTAAGGAAGGCAAGGGCCTTCACATCTTTAAGTCTTGTGATTTTCTCAAGAATCTTGGATTTTTCCCGTCTCTCTACAACAAAGTAAAGATGGTCCACTTTCGATTCCATTTTTTCATGCTTATCGACCTTTATCATTTCGGGTTCATTCATGAATCCTCTGGCCGCTTTTTCCGTTTCCTCTGGCAGGGTTGCCGAAAATACCATGATTTGCCGGTCTTTTAGCGTTGTTTTGATAATATTATTGATCGTTCCCATATGCTCTGGAGTGATCAATTGGTCACCTTCATCAAGTACAATCGTCTTAACTTCATGCATCTTCAATTTTTTTTGGGCAATCAATTCGTAAATCCGTCCTGGTGTTCCAGCAATGACCTGTGGATGCTTCTTCAGTTTGTCCAACTGCCTTTTTACATTAGCACCGCCGATGAATGCTGCACCATTTATACCGCTTCCCTCTGACCAAATGCGAATTTCTTCATTGATTTGCATGACCAGTTCACGTGATGATGCTAAAATCAAAGCTTGGGGCGATTTTTTTTCAGGATCTATCTTTTCTAGCAATGGCAGTAAATAAGCTAAAGTTTTTCCGGTTCCAGTCGGTGATTCAGCCAAGATGTCTTTTCCCTCAACAATCACGGGAATCGCTTTCGTTTGAATCGGGGTAAGTTGTCCGAACCCGGATTTTTTCCAGACCTCTTGTATATATGGTTTTCTATCGTTCACTAATGCAGGTAATTCGCTCATATCGTTCTCCTTTAATATAAAACTTTTCCTATCTTTCATAGTACCATTTATTCTTGTCCAGTAGCCACCGGAATACGAATTGTAACCGTCGTTCCTTTGTTTATCTCACTTTCAAAATGCATTTCCCCATCAAGGCGATGAACGATCTTCCGGCAAATCGCAAGCCCGATCCCTGTGCCCTTTTCCTTTGTCGAATAGAAAGGTTCACCAATCCGTTCAAGGCGCTCGGGTACCATTCCTATACCATTATCACTCACGCTGACTACAGCTTGATCATCGATGATTTGCAGCGACAGATCAATTTTCCCATTTCCGTCAATCGCTTCAATGCTGTTCTTGACAATATTGATTATCAACTGTTTAAGTTCGATTGTATCAGCCATAATATAAATCGGTACAGCGGTTTTAACCCTGAACCCCATCTCGATATTATTCAAATTCGTCTCTGCTTTCATTAACGTGAATACCTGTTGTAAACTGTCGGCAAGATCAACCCTTTGGAAAGCGACATCCTGTTTTTTTCCGAGAACCAACAGTTCACTCGAGATTATATTAATTCGATCAATTTCCTTTAACATGATATCAGAATGCAGCGGATTGACTTCCTTCGTCATATCCATTAACTGTACGAATCCTTTTAACGATGTCAGCGGATTCCTTATCTCATGTGCCACGGCCGCGGCCAGATGTCCGATTACGGATAGCTTTTCAGACATGATCATCAATTCCTCTTCGCGCCGTGATTCAGTAATATCCCTAACGATTGCATATACTCCAAGCAACTCCGCTTGTACGATGATCGGTAAAAAGGTTACACGGATTATCCGCTCTTCACCACTCTTATTCTGAATGGTCGTTTCGAATTTTACCGCCTCGCCTTTAAGGGACTGTATAAAGAAAACAGATACCTTTTCCCTTTCATTCCAGTTGATGAGATGCTTCGCATTCTTGCCTTTCAAATTGTCACTGTTATTACCTAACAGCTTTTCAGCTTCCGGGTTAATCGAAACGACATTACCTTCGAGATTCAGTTCAAGGACACAATCCGGGTTATGGTTGAACAGCGACTGATACTGTTCATCCTTCAGATTAAATTCCTGTTGGGACCTCAACATTTTCCCTGTCCAATACCTAATTATGAAGTATAAGAAAAGCCCGGTTATGAAAATGAAAATCCACCCTTTGGAATGTTGAAACATTGCATATATCTGAACATCTTCCTTTGCCTGTGTCATAGAGATATAATCCGTAACGATAATCCATAAGACCCCAATGATTATATATATAATAGCCACTTTACATGCAATTTTATGAGATTGGTTCATGTTTTATCCTTTGTATTGTTTTTTGGTTTATTATTCCCAAATCACTCAAAAAAAGCCCTCATGTTTTCAACATAAGGACTCTTTGGATATTGTATCATATATATTGCATTCATTGTTTCATATCTCTAAAAAATCCAGCACCATTTAACTGGACTGTTTCAAAGGATCAAGAGAGGTTTTTGATGGCCTGATTGAATTCCTCTTCTATATCTTTTGAAGGCTTGGCCGATAATAAGCTGAAGACAACCACCGCTATTGTACCAGCAATGAAACCGGGAATGATTTCGTATACTTCAGAGAACTTATCGATCATTTCCCAGATGATCACGGTTGCGGTACCGATAATCATTCCCGCCAGTGCTCCCCATTTCGTCATTCGCTTCCAGTACAGGCTTAACAAAATGACCGGACCGAAGGCCGCTCCAAAACCAGCCCATGCGTAACCCACCAGTTTAAGAATCGTACCACTGGGATTAAAAGCTAAAACGAGGGCTATGGCAGCAATTGCCAAAACGCCGAACCGTCCCACCAGCACTAATTCCTTATCCGATGCATTTGGCCGAATGAACTGCTTATAGAAATCATCCGTCAGAGCACTTGCCGAAACTAACAGCTGAGACGCAATCGTACTCATGACCGCTGCTAAAATCGCCGCCAACAAGAAACCTGTAATTAAAGATGGAAACAGTTCTTTTGCTAAAATGATGAAGACAGACTCTGCATTTCTTTCCCCTAAAGGACTGCCTGTCAGGTTAAAATAAGCAATCCCTACCAATCCGGTGAACATGGCTCCTACGATAGCAAAAATCATCCAGCCCATACCGATTCTTCGTGCACTTTTCAAATCTTTAACAGATGAAACCGCCATGAATCGAACGATTATATGAGGCTGCCCGAAATAACCAAGTCCCCATGCCAGAAGAGAAATGATGCTGATGGTTGATGTTCCTTCAAAAGCATGCAATAAATTCGGGTTAATCGATTTTATTTCATTGAAGGTAGGATCCCAGCCACCAATATTTACAATCGTGACAACTGGTACTAGAATTAACGCAATGAACATAATCGTGCCTTGTACGAAGTCCGTCCAGCTAACTGCCAGAAATCCGCCAAATAATGTATAAAGAATAACGACGCTCGCCGTCAGCCAGATGCCCCACCGGTAATCCATACTGAAAGCCGAGCGGAAAAGCTCCCCGCCTGCTACCATCCCTGAAGATGTGTAAAAGGTGAAGAAAATTAAAATGACCGATGCTGATACCACTTTTAAAATCCGGGATTCATCTTTAAAGCGATTTCCCAGAAAGTCGGGAATCGTAATCGAATTGTCCGCTACTTCCGTATATGTCCGAAGTCGAGGCGCCACGAATAACCAGTTTAAATAAGATCCTGCACACAGGCCGACGACAATCCATCCAGCACTTAAACCGCTTATGTACATTGCACCCGGCAGACCCATCAATAGCCAGCCGCTCATGTCGGATGCGCCTGCACTCAGTGCAGTTACAGCTGGGCCCAAGTTCCGTCCACCAAGCATATAATCTGTTAAGTTGGCCGTTTTCCGATAGGCGAAATAACCAATTAATAGCATACCTACCATATATATCCCAATTGATATTATAATTCCATAATCCAAAAATGAATCCTCCTATTTCTTATTGGTTTTGTGATAATTATAGGTTAATTTTCATCTTGTAAGCTTATCAGAAAAAAAAACATATGTTAAGAAGTTCTTGCACCTTTCAACAATTTCACTTTCAATATAATTAAGATATAAATAAATTTGCGATTCATTTTATGAGATTAGATTATTAGGAGGAATACGCCCATGCAATCCTATATCGATCAGCCAGATGGAGTCTGTCCCTCTGTTTGCTCGCTTGACTGTCCTGATCAATGCGGTTTACTGCTGCACAAAAAAGACGGGAAAATCATTAAAGTCCTGGGGGACCCTGATCACCCAGTCACCAAAGGGAATATTTGCAACAAAGTCCGAAACATGACTGCCCGTCTATATGACCCCAATCGCTTAAAGCAGCCATTAAAGCGCATCGGCCCGAAAGGAGAAGGGAATTTCACTCCAATCAGCTGGGAAGAGGCCATTGATACAATCACTTCAAAGTGGAAAGACCTGATCGAAATGCATGGTCCGGAAAGCATACTTCCCTACAGCTTTTATGGAAACATGGGCAACCTCAGCGCAGAAGGGATGGATCGGCGTTTTTTTCACAAACTCGGTGCAAGCATGCTTGAGCGCTCCATCTGTAATGCGGCCGGCTCAGTCGGATACAGCTATACAATGGGTGGTTCATTCGGCATCGACCCTGAAGAAACGATTCATACAAAGCTTTTCATCTTGTGGGGCATTAACGCCGTGAGCACAAATATGCACCAAGTTACGCTTGCCCAGCAAGCCCGAAAAAACGGGGCCAAAGTAGTTGTCATTGACGTACATAAAAACCAAACCGGTAAGTGGGCAGATTGGTTCATACCGATTCTTCCTGGTACAGACACTGCCCTCGCCCTCGGTTTAATGCATATACTATTTGACGAGAATCTAGTCGATCAGCCTTTTCTCGATGAATACACAGTGGGTGCTGCTGAATTGCGCGAACACGTCCGCCAATATGAGCCTGCGACCGTCTCCGCGATTACTGGCGTTCCAATTGATGACTTATATGAATTAGCCAGGATGTATGGCACCACCACTCCATCATTCGTTCGCATAGGCAATGGCCTGCAGCACCATGACAATGGCGGCATGGCAGTGCGTACCATTGCCTGCCTGCCTGCACTTACCGGACAATGGATGGTGGAAGGCGGCGGAGCCATCAAAGGGAATTCAGGCTATCTTGCTTTTAATACAAATGCCTTAAGACGTCCTGATTTATTGAATAATAAAGCTACCCGGACCATTAATATGAACCAAATCGGTCAAGCTCTTTTGGAAAAGGATAACCCGATTAGATCCATGTTTGTATACGGCTCCAACCCAGCACTTGTCGCTCCGAATGCAAATAAAGTGAAGCAAGGTTTAATGCGGGAAAATCTATTCACAGTGGTCCATGACCTATTCTTAACCGAAACGGCCATGTATGCTGACCTTGTCCTCCCTGCCACATCATCTTATGAAACGGAGGATTTTTATAATTCATACTGGCATAATTACGTCCAAATACAAAAACCTGTAGTCAATACATATGGCGAGTCGAAATCGAATGTTGAATTGTTCAAACTTTTGGCTGTTGGAATGGGCTTTGAGGAACAAGCTTTTAGAGATTCAGAGGAAGAAATGATACGGCAGGCGCTGGATTTTCCCGATAACCCGCATTTAGATGGCATCACCTATGACTCCCTATCAAGGAATCAATTTGTCAAAGCAAAGATGCGCCGGATATTCCCAGGTAAACTACCGACACCAAGCGGAAAAATCGAACTTTACTCCGATCGGATGAAACTGGATGGATACCAGCCTCTGCCAACATATACGCCAATCATAAAAGACAGTGACCTGCCATTTTTATTCATACCGGCACCTAATCACAACTTCTTGAATTCAACCTTTTCAAATAATGCCAAACATATCTCCTTGGAAAAGGAACCGAAGCTGCACATGAATGCCGCTGATGCCAAAAAATTAGGAATAGCTTCCGGAGATATGGTTAAAATTTGGAACGGACGCGGTGAATGTTTGCTCACCGCTGCTCCCGGTGAAAATGTGTTACCCGGCGTACTAGTCAGCCAAGGCTTATGGCAGAATACACCTGAGACCAAACAACACATCAATTCCCTTACCCCAGATCGCCTTTCAGATATGGGTAATGGCGCCGTTTTCTTTTCAGGACGGGTGGATCTTGAAAAAGTCCAGCAAAAGTAAATCGATGTCTAGCAATCTTTGAATATATCTACGATTTTCGGATTTTATCTGTGATTCTAGAAATATATCTGCTATTTCCGGATTTTATCTGCGATTTTCGAAATATATCTGCTATTTCCGGGATTTTATCTGCGATTCTAGAAATATCTTCACGATTCTGGCATTATAACTGCGATTCCACAAAAAAGGCTGTTCCCCAAGGAACAGCCTTTTCGTCAAGCTATTTACTCTTCATCAAACCAACCTGTTGGTTGAATATCCAAGTTGTTATTGATTTGCTTCACTTCCGTATAAGCCTCGTAACCAAAAGTGCCGAGTTCACGTCCATTTCCACTTTGCTTGAATCCTCCCCAAGGAGCTTCATTATAGGTCGGATGATATGAGTTTATCCACGTGATGCCGGCACGCACTTTTTTTATGACACGGTATGCTTTTGCGATATCATTCGTGAACACCGCTCCCGCTAAACCATATTTCGTATCATTGGCAAGTCGAAGAGCTTCAGCTTCATCCTTGAACTTTTGAACAACAAGCACTGGGCCAAAAATTTCTTCCTGTACAATACGCATATCCGGTGTCGTATCAACAAAAATGGTAGGTTCGACAAAATATCCCTTTTCCAAACCGTTTCCTTTAATTCTATTCCCACCGACGATTAACTTGGCTCCTTCTTCCTTTCCAATTTGGATATACGATAATATTTTGTTCATATGTGCCTCTGAAACGACAGGGCCCATTTGGCTCTTTTCATCAGATCCTGAACCTACTTTGATCTGTTTTGCCTTCGCGGTAAGACTTGCAATGAACTGATCGTAAATGGACTCCTCCAAAAGTAACCGGGAGCCTGCTGAACAAACCTGTCCTTGATTACAGAAAATCCCATATAGAGCATAATCCACTGCAGTCTCAAAGTCAGAGTCCGCAAATACGATATTAGGCGATTTCCCGCCGAGCTCCAATGTCACCTTCTTCAGGTTACCCAGTGAAGCCTCCATGATCTTACGTCCTGTTTCCGTTCCACCCGTAAAGGCTACTTTATCGATTTCCTCATGTTCGGCAATGGCCTGTCCGACAACTGGTCCCGCTCCTAACACAAGGTTTGCGACACCTTTTGGCAATCCGACCTCATCCATGATTTCAAATAGTTTGACCGCTGTCACTGGTGTAACCTCCGATGGTTTGAACACAACTGAATTTCCTGCAGCAAGTGCCGGGGCCAGTTTCCAGGCTGACATCATTAGAGGGAAATTCCAAGGAACGATCTGCCCGCATACACCGATCGGTTCCCTTACGACCATCGCTTGCTGACCATCAGGAACTTCGTAAGTCTGACCAGTCGGTTTTGTAGCCAACCCTGCATAATATCTAAAACAGGCTGCTGAATCATCTATGTCATAACGAGCCTCACGCAACGGTTTCCCATTATCCAATGTTTCCAACGCAGCAAGTTCTTCAGCCTTTTCTTCTATTTTATCGGCAATTTTGAATAAAATGCGAGCTCGCTCCACTGCCGGAGTACCCCACCATCCACCTTCATAGAATGCATATTTCGCTGCTTCGACCGCTGCATCCACATCTTCCTGTGTGCCTTCCGCAGCTGTAGCAATGACTTCTCCCGTGGCCGGATTCAATACATCCCTCTTTTCACCTGAAGTCGAATTCACCCATTTTCCATTGATGAACATCTTTAAGTCCAGTGCTCCCGTTCCTTCCTTTTTCGTGTTATTTTGTAAAGTTTCCTGCATCTAAATTCCTCCTCGGTTTTAAGTTTTCTACCTATATATAATATGAGCAAGATTCATGCCAGTTTGAAATAATAGGAAAATCACGTTTTCTTCCCCTTTCCCGTCAACCATTTAAATTCATCCGTGAATTACCTATTCATTTTTGCATACCACATGGGCAATCCTTCATCTCAGACTTTTTAAAGATTCCTAGAAAAATGAAATCCGCAGCTCAAAAAAAGAGATGAGCAGCTGCTCATCTCTTTTTTTGATTAATTTCGGTTAATAATGACCAGTTTCATTTCCGTCATTTCTTCAATGGCATATTTCAGCCCTTCGCGGCCCGTTCCGCTTTTTTTGACTCCGCCATATGGCATGTTGTCGACACGGTAAGTTGGGATATCATTAATGATAACACCGCCGACTTCCAATTTTTCTGCGGCAGAAAGAGCCAGATTGATATTTTCTGTGTAAATCCCGGCCTGCAATCCAAATTCGGAATCATTGACCAAATCAATCGCTTCCTCAACGGACGAAACCTTATTGATCAAAACAATGGGAGCGAAGACTTCCTGACATGATACCTTAAGCACTGCATCCACTTCCAGCAACACAGTCGGATGCAGGATATTCCCTTCAGATTTACCTCCTGCTGCAACAATCGCACCGTGTTGTCTAGCCTCACCGATCCAATCCAGGCTTCGCTGTACATCACCAGCGCTGATCAATGCCGAAATATCAACAGACGGGTCCAAAGAATCTCCAAGTTTCAAGCCATTTGTTGCTTCTATGAATTTTTTGACGAACTCATCATATACCTCTTCATGAACATATGCACGCTGTAAGGAAATACAGACCTGCCCTTGAAAAGCGAATGCTGCCGATACACAGCGTTGGATGATTTTGTCGATATTGATCCCTTTATCAACGATGACAGCCGCATTCGAACCTAGTTCAAGGCTCACTTTCTTTATTCCTGCCTTATTACGGATCCCGATTCCGACAGCCGGACTTCCAGTAAATGAAATGCTCTTCACCCGTGAATCGGTGACTAATTTATCACCAATAACCGAACCGCTTCCGGTAACTAAATTAAACGCACCTGCCGGCAAATCAGTTTCGGCTAATAGTTCAGCAAGAAATAGCGAAGATAGCGGTGTTTGGCTCGCAGGTTTCAGGACAAGTGTATTTCCGGCAGCAATGGCCGGGCCTACTTTATGGGCTACAAGGTTCATCGGAAAATTAAATGGGGTAATCGCACCCACAACGCCTAGAGGCTCACGGACTGTGTATCCTATCCTTCCTTCTCCGTCAGCTGTAGCATCCATCGTCAATGTTTCTCCATGAATCCTTTTTGCTTCCTCTGCTGCAAATTTATATGTGGCAATTGTCCGGGATACTTCAACCATTGCCGTTTTAATCGGTTTCGCTGCCTCTTTAGCAATAATTTCAGCTGCCTCATCTTGACGGCTTTCCAAAAGACTCGCGAGCTTTTCAAGTATGGCAGCGCGTTTATGACTAGGCAAAGCTGCCATTGTTTTTCTAGCTTGATAGGCTGATTCTATTGCCAACTCGACATCTTCAAGGCTTGCAGAAGGAATCTCCGCTAGAACTTCCCCGCTATAGGGAGACTTTAGTGTCGTGAACTTTTCAGCTTCTTGCCATTTACCATTAATGAATAATTTCTTTTTCAGCGTTTCCGTCATTACCATCACTTTCACCTCTTATAAAATTTCTTTTTCGACAGCAGTAAATGTCTCATCAAGGATTTCAATTATTCTTTCGACTTCCGATTTAGTAATAATTAAAGGTGGGGCGAATACGAGTGTATCTTGATCAAACGTAACAGACCGGCAAATCAAACCATTCTTCGCCGCTTCAGCAACCAGTCTTGGTGCAAGCTGTGTCTCAAAGCCTTCGCCTGTTTGTTTGTCCTTTACGATGGAGATGCCGCCAATTAATCCAAGTGCCCTGACATCACCAACAATCGGGTGTTTGCTTTGAAGCTTCTTGAAGCCTGCCAGCAACTCTTCACCACGCTGTTTCGAGTTTTCTATCAAGTTTTCACGTTCAATTATTTCAATATTTTTCAAAGCAACCGCACAAGCCATAGGATGGCCGCTGTATGTGTAGCCGTGTAAAAGCGTACCTTTTGAAAGGGCAATGAAATCCTGATGCATCTTATCATTCAGGACGACACCGCCTAACTGTGCATATCCGCTCGTCACACCTTTTGCGAAGCACATCATATCAGGTACAACACCAAAATGTTCAATCCCAAAATAAGTCCCTGTTCTTCCGAAACCTGTAATGACTTCATCCGTCACCATTAAAATGCCGTATTCATTACAAATCTCCCTTACTTCCTTAAAATAGCCTTCAGGAGGAAGGTTCACGCCACCGGCCCCTTGAATCGGTTCAGCGATAAATGCCGCAATCGTTTCTGGTCCTTCCTGTTCTATGACCTTACGCAACTCTTCAATGGAAGAACCGTCCACATGGTAAAAATCCGGTGCGATTGAATTCGTGAAGTCCCGGAACGGCTTCAGGCCAGTCGCACTTGTAGCTCCCATTGCCACTCCATGATAGGATTTCGAGCGGGAAATGATTTTTTGACGATTAGGCTGCCCTTTCAAAAGCCAGTAATGACGAGCAAGTTTGATGGCCGTATCATTCGACTCTGATCCACCTGAAGTGAAGAAAACTGCATTCAAATCCCCAGGAGCGATGGAAGCGATTTTGGCCGCCAACCGGATTGCCGGCTCATTGCTGAAAGTGGCGAAACTTGAGGTGAAAGCTAGCTTCGCCATTTGTTCCTTCGCGACTTCAGCCATCTCTTCTTGTCCATGTCCAATATTCACATTCCAAAGTGAAGCCATGCCATCAATGACTGTCCTGCCCGTGACATCCGTAAGATATATTCCCTTCCCTTCCTTAAAGATGAAACTTGGACCATCTGCCTGCTGTTGCTCGATTGCCGTAGTCGGATGAATAAAATGCTTTTTATCCAAATCGATTAATTCCTGAATATCCGTCTTCTCTTTAATCATGTAAAAAACACCCTTCTCATGTTATGGATTTTTTTCAAGCTAATTTATTTTTATATTTATATAAATAGATATAGCAAGATGCATGCCAAATTATATGAGTCTTATATTAAAGGTATTCAAGGTACAATGATTCATAATCAAATCATCACGAGCAGGTATTGATTCATATATAAATCATTCGATTCGTATTCAAATCATTAATCACCCCATCCATTACATTAAGTGCTAAATGACAGGCATATTGTCGAGTTTCAACGGCGACGATGTTTACAACCCGAATGATAATTACTCCAGCAAAGCAGAAACACTGGAAAAACTAGAAGAAACGAGCATGCTATGATCCTTGAAAGCAATCTAAAGGGAAATTCCCCAATGGGGGGCTTAAATGAATATGGACTTCTTGAATTGAATGCAAATTGGGCTGCCTCGCATTTTCCGTGTCCCTGGTAGAAATAGAAGATATATGATTCAAGTATTGCAATCCCTTGACCCCATTGGAGTTGGGGCTAAAGATCTGACTGATTGTTTACTCATTCAGCTGCGGGAGCTTGAGGATTACAATGAATTGGCATATACGATCGATAAAAAGCACTAACCGGATTCAGCAGAAAAACCTACAGGAAAACCATGAAGACCTCGGTATACCTGAATCCTCCAAAAGGCGCAGACTTTAAAATCAAAAAACTGACAACGTTAAAAGTGCAGCCAGTTTTTATTTTTAGTTTATCGGTGTTCACAAAGGCACTTACCAGGATCCCCGGAAATTATTGAATACGTACATTCAATAAGACTCTTCCAGAATATGTATCTTCCGAAAGAGCCTTCTATATTTTCACTGCTTCTTTCATTTACAACCACTTCGTGATGGCTGCAGGTCCGTTGCCTTCCCCTCCAACGTAAATGTGTCAACAGGATTAATCTTTTTAATCGCCCATAATGAATGAGTGCCTTCTGGTTTTTTCTCAGAAAACCATTTCCTCACAACAAAAACCCCTAAACCAGGGGCTTTATAACTTTGTTAAGATTAACTTTCCAATACCTGTGTAACTGATTTTCCCAAACCCTCCCCAGTTCACTCGAAGAGGATTCAGAATCCATGTCCTTCATTTATTATAAAAGTTTCATCTTTTACCCCATTTATCCTCGAAAATAAGTTCATCCATCGGCCTTCTTTTTTCCCAATTGGCAAGTTCAAGAATGGGTTTATCCGGATATTGATCCGTATAGCCAATTGACATGAGTGCAATGGGTTCTACATGCGGCGGAATCTCCAAAATGTCACGAATATCATTCTTCTTATAAAAGCTTACCCATCCCATTGCCAATCCTTCCGCACAGGCAGCCAGCCACATATTTTGAATTGCACAGGCCGTTGATAGGATATCCGTTTCCGGAATAGAGTTCCTCCCCAAAACATGGGAGCCGCCACGTGTCGGGTCACATGTTACACAAATGGTGTAAGGTGCTTCTTTTAACCCTTCCACTTTCAAACTAAGAAACTTATTTTCTTTACCCCCTTCATAATGAATAGCTAGTGCCCTTCTTTCTTTATCCGCTGCCCATGCCAAACTGTTCTTGGTTTCCTGAGATGAAATTACAATGAAACTCCAAGGCTGCATGAATCCTACAGACGGCGCATGATGTGCAGCATCCAAGATTCTGCGGAGTATATCCTTTGAAATGGGCTTGGGCAAAAAACTCCTGATATCCCTTCGGTTATAAATGGCTTTATATACGGCTGCTTGTTCTTCATTATTAAACATAATTTCCCCCCATGCTTCTGGCTCCCCAGAAATTTATCTAAAAATTCAATATGAATTTTACAGGTAAACCCTTACAATTAAAAGTGACTTTCCAGATATCCCTGGATTCAGCTCGTTCCGTCCACAACAAGATTCGCTCTTTCTTGCGGCCTTTGCGCGTCGACATATAGATCTTCATGAACCATCCAATTATCCTCCCACATTTGACGCGCATCTTCACCATCCCGCTCGAGGCCACGTTTCAAGCGCTGATCGCGGGGACATTCCACCCATATCGTGAAATCATGGGACCCTGCCAATTCTTTACGGATAGAATACGTCCCTTCAATAATGACAAGGCCTCCAGCAGGAACGATATGCCATTCGGCCATAGTGTCCGTTTCCCAATCATACCTTTGATACCTTGCATCATTCCCTACAGTAAGCGGTTTTAGGATTTGGTTAAAAACCCGTTCCCAATCACAATCCGCTCCAATCTGTTTTTGGGCTGGGGGCAACTGGATCCTTTTCGATGATGGCAAATAAAAATCGTCCATATGAACGACTGCGCTACCTGGACACTTTGCATGGATAAGGGAAGCGAGTGTACTTTTTCCAGACCCGCCCCGACCATCGATGGCCATAATATATGGAGATCTTTTTTGGGAAATTTCGTGAATTTCAGCAATAAGATTTTTAATCGTATACTGTCCATTAAGTGTTGGAAAGTTCATAAGCATTCCTCCTATACTACTTATTTCTATTCATCCTCCCTTATATTCCTTCCTTGTGGGGATAAAATGAAAAAAACTAAGAAGAAGGTGCTAGTAATGAACAGAATCCAATTTGCCGCCATTTTCGATATGGACGGCACCTTGTTTCAAACAAACAAGATATTAGGTTCTTCACTTGAAAGAACATTTGAGATACTTCGATCAGAAGGGAGCTGGACAGGGAATACCCCGCTTGCCAAGTATCAAGAGATTATGGGCGTCCCGCTGACAGTCGTATGGGAAACTCTATTACCTAAGCATCCCGATCATATTCGCCGACAGGCTGACCAACTTTTTTTAGATTGCTTGATTCAAGAAATCAAACAAGGGAATGGTCAGCTTTTCCCCCTCGTCATGGAGACCTTGTCAACGATCAAACAGCTTGGAATTTCCATTTTCATTGCTAGCAACGGTCTAGTAAAGTACCTGGAAGAAATCTGTTCTTATTTTGGGCTGCATGAATTCGTTACGGACATATATAGCGTGGAAAGGTCCTCGAAAGGCTCGAAGACCGAATTAGTGCAAATGTTGTTGAAAGACTATCGAATTGATAGCGCCATTGTGATTGGGGATCGAAAATCCGACATCGAGGCAGCAAAGAAAAATGGCTTATCGGCTGTAGGCTGCCAATTTGGATTTGCCGAAGAAAATGAATTGGCTGATGCTGATCTGTTCATCGCAGATTTTTCTGAACTTCAAGCTT
Organism: Peribacillus sp. YIM B13482; assembly: GCF_042787975.1. Lineage (NCBI taxonomy): Bacteria > Bacillati > Bacillota > Bacilli > Caryophanales > Bacillaceae > Peribacillus > Peribacillus sp. YIM B13482. Next base: position 85,467 of record NZ_JBHZPF010000011.1, on the reverse strand, counting down.
ACCTTTCAAAATGGATACTAAAGTCCGCTCACCAATAGCTTTTCCTGTTCTGCAAGCATCACGGCTATCTTATCCTGGATTGCCGTAATGCCCTTTTCTTCCATGAAATTATTCACGATGATCGAAAATATGACTCTTTCCCCTCTTTTGGTCGTCACATAACCTGATAGAGAGCTCGTTCCTGAAATGGTCCCTGTTTTCGCACGAACGTTCCCAGCTGCATTTGTCCCTTTCATTCTCTTTCTAAGCGTACCGCCTACCATCCGCTTTTCATTTCCTGCAATCGGCAAAGCGTTCAAGTAAGCAGGAAACCACGTTTTCTCCTGTACGGCATATAGCAGTTTCGTTATTTCATTCGCTGGAATCATATTGACTTGGGATATGCCAGATCCATCACGCATCTTGATTGTTTGCATATTGAGACCCAAACCCTTCATTTGATTTCGAGCGACCTTCAAACCATCCTTCCAGCTTCCCTTCCCTACTGCTTCTTTGCCCATTTCTTTCACCAAAACCTCAGCATGGCCGTTATTGCTCAATTTCATGAAAGGAATAAGCAGTTGTGAAAGTGGCATGGACTGATGAGTGGCGATCAAGTCCGCTCCTACAGGGGCTTTTCCTTTTTTCCTTTTTCCCAACACTTTAATTCCATGTTTCTTCATTGACTTTTCAAATAGGCTCAGGGCATATTCTGTGGGATCTTTCACTGAGATCCATTCTTCGGTCACCCCGGCATGCTCCGGAATGGTCCCGGTGATTGTAATGACATCTGTGCCATGAGACCGTTCAACTTCAATTTCCTGTTTGCCGTCTGCCGCTACTGTTTTCGTTTTGTTGATGATCTTCACGTAATCCGTTTCAGGCTTCAGCATCACCTTTGCCATTTTTCCAGCCTTTTCCCCGGGGGTTATCTCCACGATAATGGTACCGGTATCGTAGTCATCATTCGGGGAAGCGGTTAAAGCTGAAACAGATGCTCCGTAATATTCCTGTTCATCGCTCCAGACCAAGTCTCGGGAATAACGGATATCATCATACCAAGAATCATCCCCTATAAGATCTCCATGAACGAGCTTAACTTGCTTGTGCTTCAGTGACGATGCCAGCTCATCAAAATCCTTTTCCAATAATGTTGGATCTCCTTTTCCCTTCAGATAAACATTCCCCTGCAGAACATGGCCAACCTGCACCCCTTTTATGTATAGTTCCGTTTGAAAAACATGATCTTCCCCTAATGTTTCCAGCGCAGCTGCTGCAGTCAAAAGCTTAAGGTTCGAAGCAGGCCGCAATCTAGTTTGCGACCCTCGTTCATAAATCATTTCCCCCGATTCCGCTGATCGGATGGAAATTCCCGTTAACGCCCCTGCCAACCCTGGTGAATCATCCAAAATTTGTTGAATTTCCTGTCCTAGGTTTCCATCATCATTCGCAGCCTGCATCGATTCTCCATTAAAAAAACAAATCAAAAACAGGAAGAATATAAAACTCAACTTCCTTTTATATGTCAAACCTATCACTCCCACTCTAAAAACTCACCACCTCTATCTTGTCCATTTTACGGTCATTTAAAAAAGAAAATATCCACATGATGGTCTCTATTTATACATACTCAAGAAAGGCAGGATTATTCGACCGCCATTCAATGGAATCCAATTGGCGATCCTTACTTCATGATTCATTTACATGTACGATTACAGGGAACTTTTTTGAATGATAATCCGTATAAGTATAAAGACATAGTAAGGAGTGAATATATGTATTCAAAGATACAGCCACCAACGAAGAAAATTTCCAAAGAATCCGTGAAGGTATGGCGGATGACCGAAGCCATTACCAACTTCATTACCCTCGCCGTCTTTTGCATCCTATTATATGTTGATGATTATTTCGCTTGGAAAGAATGGATTGGATGGATTTTATACGGACTTATCACATTATCTTTTTTCCATGCAATCTGGTCCATCTTCATTGAACCAATCTTGTTGCAAAAGTATTGGCGTTACGACGTGAACGAAGAATTCATTCAAACAAAACGCGGAGCTTGGAGTGAAACGCATGAACTCATTCCGATGACGAAGGTTCAGTCCGTCAAATTGAACCAAGGCCCGTTTTTGCGAAAATATAACCTTTATTCACTAAGTATCGGAACAATGGGGGACTCACATGACATACCTGCCATCCCCGAGAAAGAGGCGTATGAATTACGAGATAAAATTGCCCATTTCGCTAAAATTAAGGAAGTGGATTAACGATGGAAGAACATGTAAAACGATTACACCCTTTCAAAATCCCCTTCGAATTATGGAAATTGCTGAAAGGGAATGTGTTTTTCATAATCATGCTTTATGTCCTGAACTTCGGTTCTGAAAAGATGTATATGAAGGTACTCCAAATCGTTTTTTTAGTTTATCTGATTTGGAATGTCCTTTCTATCATCCTTAAATGGTATACGTATAAATATCAAATCAAAGAAGGAACCATTTATATTACCTCAGGGATCATTTCGAAATCTTATCGAACGGTCCCGCTTCATAAGGTACAGAATGTTCAACAACGTACGACGGTATTCCATAAGATTTTCCGCTTAACCTCTTTAACATTCGAAACAGGGATGACTGGTGATCAGGGTACCTTGCCTTTTGAGGTTATTTCCCGAAAAGAGGCCGAACGGCTTGAGGGGGAATATTCTTCAAAACAAGAACTTCAGGTTATCGAATTGGATAGCCCCGAAGAACGAATAGCGGAGGATATGGAAACAATTGAAAAAACGATCCATTTCACGCCAACTAAACAGGATGTGCTGAAAGCTTCCTTTACATCACTCAGCTTTTTGGCTCTTATCCCAATTGTGGCTACGTTATATAATACACTCGATGATTTTATCAATTTGGAGAATGCCGAAGGGTTCTTTGCCAAGTTATTGGATACGTGGTGGATCATAACCATCGTTCTTGTCGGCCTCATATGTATAGCCGTTGCCTTCGGAATCATTTCCACATTCGTTAAATATGGAAAATATGAAATTTCATCCGATCACGATCGTATATATATCAAGAAAGGTCTACTGGATGAATCTGCTTTTTCCATTCAGAAAGAAAAAGTACAAGCTGTCGAAATCTCCCAATCAATCATTAAAAGGGTGCTAGGCTTGGCAGAAGTGAAACTGATCAGCGCAGGAAGTACGGGTGATGAAGAGCTAGAAACAAATACTCTCTATCCTTTTTTATCGATTGAAATGGCATATGGAATGGTAGAAGAGATTTTACCCGCTTACAAAGTGGAACGGTCAATGGAGTCGCTATCGAAGCAGGCCTTCAAAATCCGAATGCTGCGGCCCAGCTTTTTCTGGATTCTCACAACAGTGGCAATCTATTATTTCAAACCCTCCCTATGGTATATATCGCTGATTTTACTCGCCATCATTTATACATTAAGAATTCTAGATTACAAAAATAGCCGTTACTTGTTAAATGATGAGTTTATTCAGTTTAAGTCCGGAAGTTTGGAAACATCACTATTCATTACCAAAAGAAGCAAGGTCATTCAAATTGAGGTGGAACGTACGAAGTTACAAAAGCTTTTCGGGCTTGCCTCAATCGAAACGATCAACCGCTCCAAGCCTGTGCACCATACAAAGCTCCAAGATGTATCCGTTGAATATGCTGACGAGTTTTACACATGGTATACGGGCAGGACAAAAAATATCCAAGTCGAATAAGATTCAATGATTGGAAGAGTTGACTATAGCGGTCAGCTCTTTTTTTCATCTATATTCCACTCCATGCCAACTGCAGAATACCTTATATTTATGTTGGAGATTCCGACAAAATTAATATTGGCAATTTTCCAACTTCAATCTTCAAAAAAGGGAAAACAGACCGAAATATCTATAGAAGCCAAAATTAATTAGAGATATATAATGAGGATTGTCCATATGAAAAGACTGAAGGACTGATATTTTAATTCGCTAAAAAAACAAATATTGATTCCCTTTTTAGCTTTGATCATGATAAGCGGAATGGCCATCTCCTACATGAGCTATAAAAATAGTATCGATATGACGACCCAGGTACTTACCGGAACGACGGAAGAGCAAGTAAAGTCAATGAATGATTCTTTCGAAATCTTCTTTCAAAAAACGGAGAATCAATTGGATAGGATCGGTAAGTATCCTATCATGAGTAGTTCTGATAAGTACCCAGAATCCATAATGGATGAGTTTTCCCATACACAGTCAAGCAGTTCCGAAATAAATGGTTTATACCTCGGCACTGAGAAAGATGGAAAAACATTAATATTCCCAAAAGCTGAATTGCCGGCTGACTTCGATCCAAGACAAAGGGATTGGTATCAATCCGCATTGAAACAAAAAAACAAGACCATTTGGACGGAACCTTATACAGATCGGGCGACGAATACACTTGTCATCACGGCAGCAAAAGCCATATATGATGGAGATGAATTAATAGGCGTGATCGGCGTCGACATTTCGATCGATACATTGATCACGATGATTAATCAAACGAAATTCGAAAAAACTGGCTATACCGTTTTGCTTGATAAGAAAGGGTTATTCGTTACACATCCTGACAAGAAAAAAATTCAACAGGATATATCAAAGGAAAATATCTTCAGAAAAATGAAAAGTGAATCCGGTTCAATGATAGAGGAATATGAAGGGCAAAGCCGGATCATCGGATACGCCACCAATCCAACCACTGGATGGCGAATTGCTGGAGTAATGGAAGAAAATGAAGTGATAGCCCATGCAAGCCCGATGATAATCGGTAATATCATCACAATGTTAATCGTCATACTGTCACTGCGCTATTTGCCATCTTCATAACCCGTTCTTTAACAACTCCCATTAAAAAGCTGCAAGAATCCATTCGGAAAATGGCTGACGGCGATTTCACACCCAGGACTTCCATTCCCAGAAAGGATGAGATTGGGCAACTTTCAGAAGACACCAACATAATGACCAGGAATATGAGCCATATGTTAGGGGTTGTCAACAACCTTTCCGATAAAGTATCCGATTCATCCATGACACTGGTGGCTAGTGCAGATGAGAATTCAGCGGCAGCTAACGAGGTGGCCCTGACGATGGAACAAATAGCGGCCGGTGCCATCGACCAAATTGAAGTAGGGCAGAATAACGAAAGGGCTGTAAAGCTTTTGGCTGACAAAATCAATGATCTTGAAGCGCAAGCGAGCAATATGGCCACGGAATCCGAAAATATCTTCAAGGCTTCCGAAAACGGAATCACTCAAGTGCAAGGCCTAAAACGGCAATTCAATGAAACTTCCATAATATCCAACAAGATGAGTACGGCATTCAAATCTTTGGATGCACGGTCAAATGATATCAATGCGATTGTAAAGACCATAAGCGGAATTGCCGGACAAACTAATTTACTCGCTCTGAATGCTGCCATCGAAGCAGCCAGGGCAGGTGAACATGGAAAAGGGTTTGCAGTTGTTGCCGATGAAGTGAAAAAACTGGCCGAACAGACGAAAAACTCACTAAAGGAAATCTCGGAAATCATTCAAGCCATGCAAACCGATACAACCAATACCGTTGATTTGATTGACCAAGTCAATCAAAAAATCCATCTTCAGGATACTTCTGTAACGGATACGGAAAATGCCTTCAGTCACATTGCATCCATTATCGCGAATACATTCAGCAATTTTGACGAAATAAAAAAGATGATGAACGAAATGGTATCCGAGGTCACACGGATGGCGAGTAATGCAGAACAATTAAACTCGATCAGCCAGGAAACTGCGGCAGGAACTGAAGAAGTATCTGCTTCCGTAGAACAAACGAATGCTTCCATGGAACAATTAAATGCCCTGGCTAGTGAATTGGATGCCCTATCCCAGGATATGCACAAGGAAATACGGAAATTTACATTCTAATCAAAAAAAGGACGGGCCCTAACGGGATCCGTCCTTTTTTAACTTACAATTTAAAGAGGTCTTCTACTGTTCGTTAGCGTTTCATCGGTCTCTGTAATTCCTGAGTAGGAAGAGTTGGGTTTACTCGCATCCGAATCGACTAACACAAGCAGCTTGCCACCCTTAACATCCGCTTCATAACGATACGCCTCTTCTTCAGGTATGCCCATACCGATTAATGTACCGGCCAATCCTCCAGTACCTGCACCTACAGCCGCTCCGGCTAATGTGGCAGCAAGCGGCCCAGCTGCAAGTACCGGTCCGATTCCCGGAATCGCCAGTGCACCCACACCTGCCAATAATCCGGCAGCACCGCCCAAAATTCCTCCGGTCGCCGCACCGGCTGCAAGTCCCTCTTCAACCTTTGTACCCGTTTCTTCATTCACTGTCTTTAATTCTTCTTTATCTTTCGCAACTACTGAAATATCTTCACGGTTATATCCTTGTGCCTGCAATGACTCAACAGCCTTAATGGCTTCTTCTCCAGTTTCATATACACCAATTATACGTTTATCCATATTTATCATCCTCCTTAAAGAATGTAAATTGTCGCTCCCCCTTTACATACCCCGCGGGAAGAAAAGGTTAAACGTTTTTTAACAAGAAAATATTTTTGAGTTAACCCTTACTAAGAAAGGGTATATATACTAATAGTATGCATATTTTTAGGGGGTTTTCTTTTTGCTAATCGAGTTACTTAAGGATTTAGTATCTATTGATAGTTCATCGAAAGAAGGAGCCAACGAAGCAGTTGAATACTGTGCGAACTGGCTTAAAAAACAAGGAATTACCGTAAATGTGATCGTCAATAACGGTTATAAAATGCTTGTTAGCGAGATTGGCAGCGGAGATAAAACCGTAATTTGGAATGGCCATGTGGATGTTGTCAGCGGGACGCCTGATCAATTTTTCCCTGAAGTTCATGAAGGAAATTTATATGGACGCGGGGCAGCCGATATGAAAGCTGGGCTTGCAGGGATGATGTGTGCATTTACCGAACTGAAAGATAAGGGCCTAGGTTTGAAAATCCAGCTTCAGATTGTATCAGATGAAGAAATTGGCGGGTTGAACTGTTCTGGATATTTAGCGAAACATGGTTACAGAGGGGACTTCGTAATATGCGCTGAACCGACACAATTGGGAATCGGTCTCCAGGCAAAGGGTGCACTTCGACTCGATATTGAAGTATCCGGCAAATCCGCACACGGAAGCCGACCATGGGAAGGCGTAAATGCAATCGAAAAGGCCTATGATCTCTATCAAAAAATAAAGGAACTTCCTTTCACCCGGGATCATACCCCCCTTTACTCTTCCCCTTCAATTAACCTAGCAAAAATAAAAGGTGGGGATGTCTACAATAAGGTACCGGATGCGTGTTTGCTCAGTCTTGATATCCGCTATCTTCCTACGCAAACAATGGAAGAGATCATTGCTCAGATCGAAAGTGTGACAGGAAAGAATCTCCACCTTAATATGTACAGTAAACCTGTAAAAACAGAAGAGTCAGACCCATTCATCACACTGCTTCGCCCGATTATCGAAAAGAACACCCATCGAGATGCTGTCATTTTTGGACAACATGGCTCCGCAGATACCGTCTTTTTTGCGGCATATAATATACCAGCCATTGAATTCGGACCTAAAGGTGAGAACTGGCATGGAGATAGGGAATGCGTTAATCTTGAATCTGTGGCAGTATATCAAAAAATGCTAGTCGATTTCGCTTCTGAATTTTCTTTAACTTAATCCATTTGGATGTTAACATCCGGCATCATTAGATGTCGGATTTTTCATTTCCTAAAAATCCTCTCTCACTAAAATATACAGCAGGTATTTGTCTATTATTGCGTTGTATTTTTACAAAATATACAGGACTTTAAAACTAAGTATTAATCAACCATTTTTTATATAATTAAACAAAATATGCCATGATATCAACATTATTAAACAAAAAAAACGCTCATACTGACATAATAAATATACATTTCCATTTAATGGACAAGTCCTTTAGACCTAGTTTACATTACATTTATTTATCAACGGAAACGTTTTTGTAACACAATTACTATTCCACCGAAACATTATTGTCATATATACCTGTTATTCTAAGTCTACGATTTAAAACAAAGGAGACTATTCATTTTGAAAAAAATACTACTTCCAATATTCACTGCTTTCTTGCTGGTATTTAGTTTTTCCGGAGTTTCATCGGCTGCTACTACTACATACAAAGTTAAAAGCGGCGACACACTATGGGGTATCGCCAATAAACATAATATAACAGTCAATCAACTCAAAGGTTGGAACAACCTGAAAAAAGATAACATCCATCCAAATCAAGTTTTAAAGGTTAAGAAAACTTCGACCTCTGCTAAACCTAAAGCTAAAGCTAAAACAACATCATCCAAGAAATATAAAACGATCACCGTCAATGCGACAGCTTACACAGCGAACTGCAAAGGTTGCAGCGGTATTACAGCATCAGGTCTTAACTTAAAGAAAAACCCTAACGCAAAAGCAATCTCAGTCGACCCTAAGGTCATTCCGCTAGGAACTAAAGTTCATGTAGAAGGATACGGGGAGGCCATTGCCGCAGATAAAGGCGGCGCAATCAAAGGAAATAAAATTGACGTCTTCTACTCTTCTCACTCAAAAGCAATGAATTGGGGCAGAAAAACGGTTAAAGTAAAAGTCTATAAATAATGATAAGTGCCAGCCTGATATCTTTCAGGCTGGTCTTTTGTTTTTTCCATTTACACACTTTAAAACAGCTAGTTTACCCTTAAATGATAAACATTTACCGAAAATTCAGTCAATGTTATGATTAGTACATCTTAACCAAAAGAGAGGTGTGCACTTTGAATATTGTCATTATAGGGGCCGGAGCACTCGGTTCTTACTTTGGAGGCAGATTGCAGCAGGCTGGTCAGCATGTTCAATACCTTGTCCGAAAAAAACGTGCCGAACAATTGAAAGAAAACGGCATCAGCATATCAAGCCCACATGGAAACTATCAATTTAACGACCTGCATATCACAGAAAATGTAATCGATATAGACAAGGTTGACCTTGTGGTTCTCGCCGTAAAAGGCCAGCATCTGCAAGGTACCCTCACAGATTTAAAGGTCCTTGTTGAAAAGGGCGCAAAGGTCCTTCCGCTTTTGAATGGATTGGAGCATATATCCATTTTACAAGAAGAACTGGGCGATGAAGCCGTCATGGGAGGAAGTGCCTTCATCATTGCCACCCTTGATGAAAAAGGTCATGTCATTCACTCCAATGATAATCACGATTTAATCTATGGCCCGCTTCACCCTTCACAGAAAAAGATTTGTGATGAATTTGAACAGGCGGTCGGATCAGCTATCATGGAGGTAAGCAGGACGGAAAACATATTAATCAGGATGTGGATCAAATACATGTTCATCACCGCTTTCTCGGGTGTAACAACCGCCTCCAACCTCCCTATCGGCACGATACGGAGATTCCCGGAAACCCATGGATTGCTGGAAAATGTCCTTGTTGAAATGAAGGAACTTGCAAACGCTTATGACGTTGGGATTACCAGGCAGAATATTGCTCAGGCTTTGGAAAACATGGCAGGTTTACCGGATGAATCAACCTCTTCCATGCATCAGGACCGAAGGAAGGGCCAAACCCTCGAAGTAGAACATTTACAGGGCGGCGCACTGCGCCTTGCTGACAAGGCCGGCTTGAAACTTCCTGTGATTGGAGCCCTTTATGCACTCATAAAACCATTTGAAAATTGATTTCCCTCAATACCGGAGCTCCGCCGGTATTTTTTTATGCTGCTTAGGTATACATGAGACCTAAATCACTATCATTTCCTCTTCTACCCATCATTTGAAATCCACAAGACCAAAAAGACCAAAAAGAACAATATCACCAAAAGAATATTCTGATTCTTCCTTCTGTTACACTATAGTCAAGTTAAGAAAGCGCTATCATATAGCAAAGGAGAATGCACCTTGAAAATATTAAAAAATCTAACAGTTCAGGTCATCATCGGTATCATATTGGGTATAACAGTCGGTTTCTTCTTCCCTGCTTTTGGTGAACAGCTGAAAATATTAGCTGATTTATTTATTAAAATGATAAAAATGGTCATTGCACCAATCATCTTCTTAACCGTTGTTATCGGGATCGGCGGCATGGGTGATATGAAGAAGGTCGGCCGCATCGGCGGAAAGGCCCTGCTCTATTTTGAAATCGTTACCACCTTCGCCCTTGCTATTGGAATTATCGTAGTTAATATGCTAGGACCTGGCAAAGGTTTCAACATCGATTCAGTCGAAGGCGGAGATGTATCACAATATACAACAGCCGCTTCCGAAACGGAACATGGCGCAATGGCCTTCATTTCTAACATCATCCCTGATAATGCTGTTGCTGCAATGGCTGGCGGGGACTTACTCCCAATTTTATTCTTTGCCGTATTATTCGGATTATCAATGGCGGCGATGGGACCAAAAGTACAACCTGTCGTCTCCTTCCTTCAACATATTGCTGATATTTTCTTCGGCATAGTCAGTATGATCATGAAAGTATCTCCATTGGCGGCTTTTGGGGCAATGGCTTACACAATCGGTAAGTTCGGTCTTAGTTCACTAAGTTCCTTAGGACAATTAATGGGTAGCGTATATATCACCATGGCACTATTCATCATTCTTATCCTTGGTTCGATCGCAAAAATCTACGGCTTTAATATTTTCAAGTTCATTGCCTATTTAAAAGAAGAGATTCTCTTAGTTTTAGGTACATCTTCGTCGGAATCCGCCCTCCCAAGCGTGATGAAAAAACTCGAAAAATACGGTTGTTCAAAATCCGTAGTCGGTTTAGTTGTCCCAACTGGTTACTCTTTTAACCTTGATGGCACATCCATTTACTTATCCATGGCAGCGATTTTCATCGCCCAAGCCTATGGTATCGATTTAAGCATCTGGCAGGAATTAACCCTTCTGGGAATCTTGATGTTAACGTCCAAAGGAGCTGCTGGTGTAACGGGATCCGGTTTCATTACACTTGCTGCAACATTAGCTGCCTTCCCAATGATTCCGGTTGAAGGAATGGCACTACTTCTTGGAGTCGACCGCTTCATGTCTGAAGCACGCGCAATCACTAATCTAATCGGTAACAGTGTTGCTACTGTGGTCATTTCTAAATCCGAAGGTGAATTCAATCCAAATCAAGCCATCTCAGGTGATATGGGTGAAGTGGCCGTCTCATCGGAAAAATAATCGAAACCATGATTGTAGAGGTGTGCAACTTGCACCTCTTTTTTTATGTCTTCCTCCTCCACATTCTACAAGGAATAGTCGAGTTTCAAAAAAATAGCCAATCAAATAAATTTCAGTATCATCGGAAAGTGTTTATACTTTTATGTAACAGGTAAAGGTATAAAGTTAAAAGTTTTTTAGTAGTTTGATGGATTTAACCAAAATAGGAGGTTTTATCATGAAGGATTACGGATTATTTATTAACGGTGAGTGGTCGGATTTTGGGTTGGATAAAATTGAAGTGAAAAACCCGGCAACGGATGAAATAGTTGCCACCGTTCCTAAAGGCGGTGCGACTGAAGCAGCCAAGGCTGCAGATGCCGCTTATGATGCCTTTACGGATTGGTCAGCACTCTCAGTTTACGAACGTGCAGAACTAATTTGGAAATGGCATCGATTGATTGATGATAATAAAGAAGAACTTGCCAAAATCATGACTGAAGAGCAAGGCAAGCCCTTTAAAGAGGCTCTTGGCGAAATGACATATGCAAATGGCTTTTTATCTTGGTTTGCCGAAGAAGGGAAACGGGTCTACGGCGAAACGATTCCTGCTTCCGTGTCCAATAAGCGGCTTTTCGTGACTAAACAGCCTGTAGGAGTTGTAGCTGTCATTACGCCTTGGAACTTTCCAGCAGCCATGATTACAAGAAAAGTGGCACCAGCCCTTGCCGTCGGCTGCACAGTCGTCATTAAACCGGCAAACCTGACTCCCATAACAGCTTTAAAAATGGCTGAATTAGCGGAAGAAGCTGGGATTCCAAAAGGAGTCATCAATGTCGTGACAGGTAAATCATCAGAAATCGGTGAAACTTGGCTTCAAGATACAAGGGTCCGTAAGTTGACGTTCACCGGGTCTACAGAAGTCGGTAAAACCTTAATGAGGGGCTCAGCCGACACAGTAAAGAAAATCTCGCTTGAACTTGGAGGTCATGCCCCCGCGATCGTTCTTGAAGATGCCGACCTTAATAAAGCGGTTGATGGCATCATCAGTTCAAAATTCCGTAACGCTGGACAAACATGCGTCTGTTCAAATCGCATTTATGTCCACGAAGCCATTCAGGAAGCCTTTATCGAAAAGCTCGTTGCCAGGGTCAAAGAACTAAAAGTAGGAAACGGATTGGAAGATGGCATCGATATCGGTCCGCTTATCGATCAAAATGCAGTGGATAAGGTTCAAAAACAAATTGATGAAGCAATCAGCAGCGGAGCTAAGCTCGAAGCTGGCGGAAAATCAATCGGCGGCCTTTTTCTTCAACCAACCGTACTGTCCAACATTGATGACAGCATGCTTTGCATGAAGGAAGAGACATTCGGTCCACTAGCTCCAATTGCATCCTTCAAGACCGATGAAGAGGCAATCAAAAGGGCAAATGACTCCATCTTCGGTTTGGCAGCTTACGTATTCACTGAAAATATCACCAAAGGCATCAAATTCACCGAGGCACTTGAATTCGGTATTGTAGGATTGAACGACGGACTTCCTTCCGTTCCACAAGCTCCATTTGGCGGATTCAAGCAAAGTGGGCTCGGCCGCGAAGGTGGACACCAAGGCATCGAAGAATACCTTGAAGTAAAATATATTTCGTTAGGTTTGTAATTAATAAGCTTTCGTTCCTTCACTAAGAAAACGGGCCCGACTCAAATGAGTCGGACCCGTTTTTTCATTCCAATATATCCTCTTCAAGCTTTTCCTCTTTCCTGATCCTGATGAATTTTACGATATTCAATACAATCGTTTTAACAACGGAATAAGTAGGAACAGCCAAAATCATACCGATGATACCGGCAATATTTCCGGCGACGAGCAATAGGATGATGATGGTAAGCGGATGTGTGTTCAATTTTTTCCCGATGACTAACGGTGAAATGAAATTACCATCCAGTTGCTGGATGACCGTTACAACAAGAATGACCAATAACGCTTCGGCCGGTGAATGAATCAATGCCACTATGACCGCAGGAGCCACTCCGATAAACGGACCTACATATGGAATGATATTGGTTACTGCACCAATCAGCGCAAATAAGAACGCGTAAGGCAAACCAATGATTAAATACCCAATGAACGTTCCAATCCCAACAAACAAGCAAACAAGCATCTGTCCTTGTATATATGTAGTAAGCGTCCCGCCAGTTTCCTGAAGTACTGTTAAAGCTGGTTTTCTATAGCGAACCGGTACGAACTTCATGATGGAGCTTGGAAGCTTATCCCCATCCTTCAACATATAAAATAAGATGAAAGGAACCGTTACGACCACTAATGTTATATTCGTCACTACGCTAAAAACAGAAGATAAACTGTTCGTTATATTACTCGGTAAATTCGTCAAATATTTTTGAAGCGAATCTCCTACTTCTTGCAAAGGGACATAATCTTGTTCCACCGTCCACAAAAACCATTTTGACTCTGCTGAATCTTCAATGAACTTCCTAACTTGATTGAAATAATCCGGAAGGTTATTGATTAAATCCGTAACCTGTTTGGAAAGTGATGGGCCAACCAGACCGACCAACAAACTAACCAATCCTAGGAAAAATACATAAAGCAATACTATGGCCAATCCCCTTGGCACTCTTCTTTTAACCAGGAAATCAACAGTGGGGTTGAACAAAAAGTAGAGAAAACCTGAAATCAAGATGGGAAAGAACAATGTAGATGTAAAAATAACTATTGGTTCGAAAAGAAAAGAAATCTTTGTACCAACATAAAAAAGTAAAGACAATAGTAATAACTCTAACGTCCAAAAATGCAGTTTGGTCTTGAACAAATTATCTCCTCCACTATTACCATTCTATTTAACTTCCCTAAGGAAACAACATCATAAATTCGGAAAATCCTATGATGATAATCTTTCATTGTTAGCAGTTTACCATATTTCCATAACTTGAATGAATAATTATATACAAAAATAAAAGAAAAAATCATAATGACGCCATTCCCTACCTTTTTGATGTTTAAGCTTCATTTTACACTTTAAATCCGTTATAAGTTGAAGGAAAAAGAACTAATTGGAAACACCATACAAATTGCTCAGGAGAATAATCTATTTACCTTTCAATATTCCATTGGAGTTGACGAAAGATTCATTGGTTTCCACAAATATCATAAAGTGGATAAATAACAAGGGCGAATCCAAATAAAAAAACCCGCTGTAATGGCGGGGTTTTGACTCTTATTTTTGATCTTGAAGTACTGCTTCAAGCATCGTACCGTTTTTAGCTAGGTTTGTATGCCATGAGAATGCTTTTTCAAGAATATGTGGAGTTTGATGTCCTCCAGTTTGCGCAACAGCTTCAGTGAAGTATGCACGAAGCTGCGGACGGTAGTCAGGATGCGCACAGTTTTCGATGATTAACTCTACGCGCTCTTTTGGTGCCAACCCGCGTAAATCAGCGATCCCTTGCTCTGTCACTAATACATCCACATCATGTTCAGTGTGATCCACATGAGAAACGAAAGGAACGATACTGGAAATATTGCCGCCTTTTGCATATGATTTCGTTACGAAAATACCTAAGCGTGAGTTGCGGGCAAAATCTCCTGATCCACCAATTCCATTCATCATTCTTGTCCCAGAAACATGTGTTGAGTTTACATTACCGTAGATATCACACTCTAACGCTGTATTGATTGAAATCAAACCAAGACGGCGGATGATCTCAGGGTGGTTAGATATTTCTTGTGGACGAAGAACAAGTTTATCACGGTACTTCTCAAGTTCACCGTAAACCTGTTTTCCTTTTTCTTCAGCTAATGTAATCGAACAACCTGAAGCGAATTTAACTTTTCCAGCATCGATTAAATCGAATACCGCATCTTGCAGCACTTCTGAATACACTTCCAAATCTTTAAATTCAGAATCAAGGAAGCCCGCGAATACTGCATTTGCCACTGATCCTACACCTGATTGAAGCGGAGCCAGGCTTTCAGTTAAACGACCAGCCTTGATTTCTTCACGAAGGAAGTTAATAAGGTGGTTTGCGATGGTTGCAGTTTCTTCATCCGGCGGCACGATTGTAGAAGGTGCATCAAGATCTGTAGAAACGACGACCCCCATTACCTTTTCAGGGTCAACCTGAATACCGATCGAACCTAGACGATCGCTTACGCTAGTCATAGGAATCGGTTCGCGTTCCCCTTGTTTAGCTGGTGTATATATATCATGCAACCCTTCCAATCCTTCTGGATGGGATACGTTCAATTCAATGATTACATGTTTAGCTTCTTGAACGAATATGGCTGAGTTACCTACAGAAGTTGTCGGGATGATTAACCCTTCTTCTGTAATCGCCAGTGCTTCGATGATTGCAAAATCTATAGGTCCGACAATGCCTTGACGGACTTGTTCAGCTGTATGAGATAAATGCTGATCCACATATGTGACTTCATCAGCATTGATTTTATTACGAATGCCTTTGTCCGCTTGGAACGGTAAGCGTTTGTTAATGATACCAGCTTCCGCCATATGTTGGTCGACTTCAGGTCCTAAAGAAGCACCAGTATAAACATCAACTTTGAATTTTTCAGTTTTAGCTCTTTCAACCAGAGCCATTGGAATAACTTTAGCATCACCAGCACGGGTAAATCCACTCATACCGAGTTTCATCCCATCTTTAATCCATGAAGCTGCTTCTTCCGCTGTAACTACTTTCCCCTTAAATTGTTCGTTGCGAATTTTTTTGAAAACGCTTTCGTTCATACAAAAGACCCCCATTTTTCGCTTTTCTTACACTTAATTTTACCAAGCCAGTGTAATAGTTACATTCATTTCCGAATGAAAAGCCTTAAATGGAGCATAAACCAGCATTTATTTCACACAAAGGAGTAACACTAAAATCCTAAAGCCCTTCTGAATTGACTTGCATATGTTTGACTTACTTGGATTTTGGAATTGTCCTTCATTATTAGTAAAAATGTAGAATGAAAATCAGGAAGGATTTCCTGTATATAGTTAATATTGACGATGTACGAACGATGCACACGAATGAATAAATCACTAGGTAAAATGTATTCCAATTCACTTAAGTTCATTTTATGAAATCCACTCACACGTTCGGACTGAATTTTAGTTTTCCTATTTTGAGCTTCCAAATACATAATTTCATCATAAGGTAGCGGTATCCAGCGTTCATCTGTTTTAATGGTCAAGAATGATGTCGGTAAAATTAATGGCTTTGAAGGCAAAATGGCTGTTACCGCCCCTAAAGGATTGCCCTCGTCCATGATAGGTACACTCAGCCCATAGTAGGGTACGCCAAAAACATTACTTTCAACTTGCACCCCTATTTTTTTACGGACACTCAGAGCTTTATATGTCGCCGTGTTTTCACTAATTAAATCACCCGGTTTTATTCTTAGGTCAACTTGTTTGCTCGGTTGATAATAAATGTATTTTTTGGAATCAGCCACAGAAATTGAAGCATCCTTCGGAACAAACTCCCTGATGATATTTAAAACGGATTCGACCGTAAATTGATCCATTTCCCTTCACCTCTTAAAAGAACATATTAATAATTTCCCCATCATTAAACAGGGCATTCGCGAATAATTTTTGGAGGACTTACATTTTTTCGAATTCACTTTTCGCAAATTAAAGAAAAAACGAATTAACTAAGCGAAAAGTATCAAAAAAGGCAAAAAAATTGGATTTAAATTTATGTCCTTTTATCTATTATAGTTGGAAAGCTCCTCGATTTCCATGGGGGATGCATAAAAAAGCCGTTCTCCTTCATAAGGAAACGGCTAAAAGGTTATTTTTTAAATCGGGGATCTTGAAACGAGGACTTTATTCGAAGTGATAAAATTTCTTCTAAATTTTTTAATGGTAATTCCAATAAAAAGGGTCGGTCATCAGGTTGATATACATCCTCTGAAATGAGCGTATTAACGATCTTCTGTTTTTTTGCATTAACAATTCGGACCAGTCTCCCCATTTTCAGCTCCCTTTCTTTTTTTTATTGGATCCGGCACATTTGGTCGATTGAGTCACTGCATCAAATCTCATTCTTTAACGCATCATGGCCTTCTTTTCCGGTACGGATATTCACAACATTCGCCAATTCATAAATGAAGATTTTTCCGTCACCTGGTTTACCGGTACTCAAGAATTTCCTTGCTACATCCACAACATCCTGAACTGGAACTTCACACACGACGATTTCAATCTTCATTCGGTCATGTAATGACATTTCACGATTTCTGCCTCTATATGTTTCCACATAACTTTTCTGAAGACCCGTTCCTTTTACTTCCGAAACAGTCATTCCGCTTACCCCTATTTTGGCTAGTTCCGTTTTGAATTGTTCAAATTTAATGGGACGTGTAATGATTTCTATTTTCGTTAAAACCTCGGACATATGATCAACCCCCTTTTAAATTGATTCGTGATAGGCTTTTTCTCCATGAAGTGTAAGGTCAAGCCCCATGTACTCATCTTCTTCACTGACACGTAACGGAACGAAAAGGTTAATGGCTTTAGCGATGATATATGTGACCACGGCAACGAAAATATAAGTTACAACGATCGCTATGAGCTGCTTCCACAATAGGTTGAAATCTCCATAGAATAAACCGTTTGCCCCGCTTTCATTGACGGAAGTGGTCGCGAATAAACCTGTAGCGATGCCACCCCATGTTCCACCGATCCCATGTAATCCGAAAGCATCAAGAGCATCGTCATAGCCCAGTTTATTCTTCAAGAAGAATACGCCCCAAAAA
Source organism: Peribacillus sp. YIM B13482 (assembly GCF_042787975.1). Lineage (NCBI taxonomy): Bacteria > Bacillati > Bacillota > Bacilli > Caryophanales > Bacillaceae > Peribacillus > Peribacillus sp. YIM B13482. The sequence continues at coordinate 67,488 of NZ_JBHZPF010000011.1, read as the reverse complement.
CAAACGGCGCCGCCTATGACCCCGATGATGATGGATGATGCAGGCGTTACAAATCCGCAAGCCGGTGTAATGGCAACCAACCCAGAAATAGCTCCGGATACTGCCCCCAGCAATGTCGCCTTTTTATTAGCCATATACTCAACGATCAGCCAGCCAACGATACCAGCAGCTGCTGCAACAGCTGTATTAACGAATACGTTCATCGCCACTTCATTGATTGTCAGTGCGCTTCCGACGTTGAAGCCGTACCAACCGAACCATATTAATGATCCACCCAGGAATGTTAAAGGAAGATTATGTGGTGCACTGTCCCCCGACTCTTTCCTTTTACCTAACATAATCGCTAAAACCAGACCGGCAACCCCCGAAGAAATATGAACAACGTTGCCACCTGCAAAATCAAGAGTACCAAGCTCTGCTAACCAGCCGCCTCCCCATACCCAGTGAGCAACAGGAGCGTATACGAATAAAGACCAAAGGATCGTAAAAATCAAGAATGCTGAAAACTTCATCCGCTCAGCAATGCCACCTGCAATGATCGATACTGTTAAAACGGCAAATGTCATTTGGAATAACATGAACAAACTATGAGGAATTGTTTTGCTGTATGGTCCAGGTGCAAAGCCTACATCATTTAAGCCAACCCAGTCCAGACCGCCCAGAAATGTATTACCAGGTGAAAATGATAAAGAATATCCAATCAGCACCCAAAGAATCGAAATGACAGCAAGTGGCATGTAACTATGCATTGCCGTATTCAGGACATTTTTACTTTTTACCATCCCTCCATAAAATAGGGCAATCCCTGGTGTCATTAACCAAACCATCATCGTCGCCAAAAACATGAATACTGAATCTGCCATTTGCATACTGTTTTTTCCCCCTTGTTTTTGTATATGTTATGTTTATTAACATTCAAATGTTATATTTTTTATCATAAACTTAATTTTCTAATAATTCAACTTATTTTTTAATGTTTCATACTAATAATGTTAGGTTAAATAACATAAGTTTTGAATAAAGGACCAGGATTCTATCGTCGTTATATTTCTCCCTCTACTCATGTCCGGGTTCATAGATTCAAATAAAAAAGGCCCTCCTATTGAGGGCCCTTCAAAAAAATATTCAGTTAACAGCAACGAGACACTTTCCCACCCTTTGCGTTATAGCGTTCATCCTGGGCTTCGCAGAAAAATTCTTTCCTGGTTTTCACAGGATCTTCAGGATGGTGCACTCTCATATGTGCCACATAAGTATCATAACTCGGAACGCCGACAAGCAAACTGACGAACTGCTTTCTGTAGCTGAGAATCTTAACTAATCTTTTCAACATTTCCTTCCCTCCCTTATGATGACCTCGATACATAAGGTGATTCATGTAAATCTATTTTCTCGTTCTTCAAGACCTTTATCCATAACTTAATGGCAGAAATCAGGACAGTGATCACAACGATCATGAAGATGGCACATAGGGCAGCATCCACATAATCATTGACGATAACCCGTTTCATCTCAGATAGATTTGCTGCCGGAGCGAGAATTTCCCCATTATCATAGGCCGCTTTAAATTTATCCTTATGTGCCAAAAAGCCAATCGCCGGGTTTTCGTGGAAAAGCTTTTGCCATCCAGCCGTCATGGTCACTATCAATAAGAATGTAGTTGGCACAAGAGTGACCCATGTATACGCTTTTTTGCCCATTTTGAAAAGGACTGTCGTCCCAAGCAGCAACGCAATGGCGGAAAGCATCTGGTTCGCAATTCCAAACAATGGCCAAAGGGTATTGATTCCGCCAAGAGGATCAATGACCCCTTGATATAGGAAATACCCCCAACCGATTACACAAATGGCAGTCGCAATAATATTAGGTAGCCATTTATTCGTTTCGGCAAATGGCTTGTAAAAGGTGCCGATAATATCCTGTATCATAAAACGCCCTACCCTGGTTCCCGCATCAATGGTGGTCAATATGAACAATGCCTCGAATAGGATCGCGAAATGATACCAGAACGCCATCAGGGACGCTCCACCAATCACTTGTGAGAAGATATGGGCCATACCGATTGCAAAGGTTGGCGCTCCACCAGTGCGGGATAAGATGGTCTCTTCCCCAACATCATCTGCAAGGCCGGTAATCATTTCAGGTGTCAAAATGAAACCCCAATCGGATATCGTAGCCGCCACTTGAGCCGGCTCCGTTCCCACAACGGCGCCCGGGCTGTTAATGGCAAAATAGATCCCTGGCGTCAGTACACAGGCTGCTATCATCGCCATGATGGCTACAAAGGACTCAGTCAACATCGCCCCGTATCCGATTGGACGTGAATGTGATTCACGTTCAATCATTTTCGGAGTCGTTCCCGATGAAACGAGAGCATGGAACCCCGACACCGCTCCACAAGCGATCGTTATGAATAAGAATGGGAATAAATTCCCTGAAAAAACGGGTCCTGTTCCATCAATGAATTGAGTGACGGCAGGCATTTCAAGGCTCGGCATGACAATGAAAATACCAAGCGCAAGTCCTATGATCGTGCCGATTTTCAAGAATGTGCTTAAGTAATCACGTGGTGCCAATAACATCCATACCGGCAAAACGGAGGCAACGAATCCGTATACAATCAGCATGATGGCGATCGTTTCTCCATCAAATGTGAACATTGGCGCCAATGTAGCACTTTCGGATACAAAGCGGCCGAAAAATAACGCAAGCATCAATAGTATAATGCCAATAATGGAACCTTCTCCAACACGACCGGGCCTTATATAGCGCATGTAGATGCCCATGAGGACTGCAATCGGTATGGTCGAGGCAATCGTGAACATACCCCATGGGCTGCCCACCAACGCTTTTACGACAACCAGGGCAAGTACCGCTAATAAGATTACCATGATGCCGAGGATTCCGATCATCGCAATCAAACCTGTAATCGGTCCGATTTCCTCTTTGATCATCTCTCCCAATGATTTACCGTTACGGCGCATCGAACCGAAGAGAATAACGAAATCTTGAACGGCACCAGCTAATACAACTCCGACTACAAGCCATAGTGTCCCTGGCAAATACCCCATCTGCGCTGCAAGGATGGGGCCAACAAGAGGGCCAGCTCCGGCAATTGCTGCGAAATGGTGGCCAAACAACACCCACTTATTTGTAGGCACGTAGTCCTTCCCATCATTATTCGCTTCCGATGGAGTCTGGCGATTATCATCTAGCTCAAACACTTTCTGTGCAATGAATTTACTATAAAAGCGATATGCAATTGAATAAACACAGAGTGCTGCAGTGACAATCCACATGGCATTGATGCTTTCCCCCCGGTTTAATGCGACGAAACCAAAACTCACCGCCCCCACCGCAGATATGATTCCCCAAAGAATGACCGACTTAAACGCTTTCATTTTTTACCATCCCCTCTCAATGGTTTACTATAAAAAATCTTCATTTCATATGGAGTTAGGCTATAATCCATTTAATTTAAAGAATTTTACGTATATTCAGAATTATATGTCATTATAATGTTTTTTAGCAATAGCAAAACAGGCGATTTGTAAAGTATTTTCCATTATTTTGTCGATAATTTCCTTTTTTTCTGTATTGGTTATTTCACTCTAAGAACGTCAATATCACCGCCAGTCCGTTAAATAATCCATGAATCAAAACAGATGGCCAGATGGACCCTGTCTTTTCGTATACCAAGCAAATACCAACCCGCTTATAAAATTGATCATTAATGTATTATAAGCAGGGATATGAACGACCATGAAAAGGAAGGAGCTGATGAACATTCCCCAGCTCTTTCCCGTTCGGACTCTAATCCAACGGTATATGAATCCTCGATAAAGGATTTCCTCATAAACGGGAGAAATGATGGCAGCAGAAATGAAGCCTATGAAGAAATTAAAGACTGTGACATTCTGTTTCACACTTTCCGTTTTTTCATTTTCATACGTTCCCCCTACGGCCATCATCAGGGCAAGCACCATAATACTGCTAAATATCAATACAATGGTCCAACCTGCTATCGGCCCCCAGTAAGACGCCGCAAATCGGCGAACCCCCACTTCCTTCCAAGATAAACTACATGGCCTCAAGCATACAAAAAAACCCTAACATAAAAACGATGGCCATAATGAAGCACATGGTCGTTCCTGCATATAAACCATTCCGAAAAAATGAATCGAACTGCTCTCTCAGCAAGAATTCAATGAAAACAGGCACAATGAAACATGATAACCCCAACATCCATACTCCTTCCCTAATTCCTGATATAAAGACCGTGTTGGATAAAAAGGCCTTCAAAGAATTGCTCCTTCATCAACAACATCAGACAATATCAAACATAAGGGAACCTGAAAACACTCTTAAGAACATCCAAACCTTGTTAAATAGCATAGAAGTCGAAGGAGATCTCGATTGGGAGCTGCTGCTGCCGCTAATCAACAGAAAAGAACATAATCGTGATCAATTATTCAGCAAGAAGAACGGAAAACCTTGGACAAACTACCTAAGATGGAAATAGATAATATCGAAACAATGGATCAACCTAATAAAACGCATTGAATTAACCATCAAAATAGGATTTCCTGCCGAATCCGAGGAAGGAAGGCTGATTGCTGAAGATTGCCCGCTTTTATCCGAGTTGATTTTCGAAGGAAACAAAGATCTAGAGGAGAAATTCTGAGAAGTTCGTAAATCCGCAGCTGACTCTTACTCGGCAGGTTTATATCCGGTAAGGAAGAAATCCTTATTTTTAGAGGAGGCAGTCGCCTCTTTAAATGAAACGGAATGCAAGTTCAAAGTATAAGGTTTTGTGACCAACACAAAAAATGTGCGCCCGACGGCACACATTTTTTTCTTCATCCGGTCTGATTTCCCTTTAATGAACTGCGATAGAGTTCGTAATAAGGACCCCTTTGCCGCAGTAATTCATCATGTGATCCCTTTTCAATGATCCTTCCTTCATCAAGCACCAGGATTTGATCACTTTGCTGAATCGTATTCAATCGATGGGCAATGACAAAACTTGTCCTTCCCTCCATCAAACGATGTAATGCTTCCTGGATTTTCAGCTCGGTAATCGTATCTATACTGCTTGTCGCCTCATCCAAAATCAATAGAACAGGATCGGCTAAAATAGCCCTGGCAATCGATAAAAGCTGGCGCTGTCCCTGACTGATTCCACTGCCATCCTGATTCAAGATGGTATCATATCGGTCTGGCAGCTTCATGATAAAGGAATGCGCATTGGCAAGCTTGGCTGCATCCATCACTTCTACATCGCCCGCCCCCAGCCGACCGTAGCGGATATTTTCACGAATCGTACCTTGAAACAAAAAGGAATCCTGCAATACAAAGCCCATATGCTCGCGGAGACTGGACCTCTTCACCTGCTGGATATTCTGTCCATCGATCAAGATCCGGCCGCTGTTCGGCTCGTAAAAACGCGCAAGAAGATTAATGATCGTAGTCTTACCGGCCCCAGTGGGTCCTACAAGCGCGATGGTCTCCCCTTTTTCTGCATGGAAACTGACATCATATATCGTTTGACCGTCATCATTGTACGAAAAGGAAACACCTTCAAAATTCACCTCACCACATACATCCTGAAGTTCAGAGGCTTGTTTCTCATCTACTTCTTCTTCTTTTTCATCAAGTATGGCGAACACCCGCTCCGCACCGGCAACGGCCGATAGGAGTGTATTGAATTGATTAGCCAGGTCATTGAGCGGGCGGGTGAATTGCCTTGAATACTCGGTGAAAATGACAATGACCCCGATGGAAACTGTTCCTATGCCACTCAGCGCCAAAAAACCGCCGACAGCGGCTATTATAGTAAAACTTAAGTTGTTCAGTAAATTCATCAGTTTTGGAATCAGCCCAGAGTATGATTGTGATAGGAATCCGGCTTTCTTTAAGTTTTCACTCCGGGTGATAAAGTCACGGATCACTTTATCTTCCTGCGAAAAAGCCTTTACAATCCGTTGCCCCGAAATTGTTTCTTCTATAAACCCATTCAATTCTCCAAGGTTCTTCTGCTGTTCCTTAAAAAGCTTGCCCGTCCTGTTCGTTATCCACCTCAGCCCAAAAAACATAAGAGGAACGATGAATAAGGTTAAAACAGTTAATAAAGGGCTTAAATACAGCATCACTCCGATCGTCCCGACCAGTGTCAGCACACTTGAGAAAATCTGGATGACGGAACTATTCAAAGTGGAACTGACATTTTCTATATCATTCGTGACCCTACTCATCAATTCCCCATGCTGACGCCGGTCAAAAAAGGTAATGGACAGCTGGTGAAGCTTTTTGAACAATTGATTGCGCATCTCATAAACCGTATCCTGCGCGATTCCGATCATCCAATAATTCTGAAGCCACATGGATAGTGAATAGAATATATAGACTCCGAGAAGCCCGATAAGAAGACTAATCAGCCCCCCGCTATCCTTTGTGACAATATAATCATCGATGGCCATCCCTACAAGAAATGGGCCAAGCAATCCCAAAACCGAGCTTATCAGTACCATGAAAAGGACACAAAATAGCAGGCTTTTATTCGTTGCTAAGTAGGGGATGATCCTTTTTATCGTATTCCATGAGTTGACTGGTTTTGCCTTTTTCTTATCGGGAGATATTCTTCGACTCAAGAGAAATCCCCTCCTCCCCAAACTGTGAGTGAACGATTTTTCGATAAAGATCACTTGTTTGAATCAAATCCTGATGTTTCCCCAGCGCAAGCACTTGGCCATTTTCCAGCAACAAGATCTTGTCCGCCTCAATGGCTGTACTGATTTTTTGTGTAATGATGAGTGTTGTACATGTATAGGTCTTTAAAGCGGCGAGCAATTTACTTTCCGTTTTCAAATCCAGCGCACTCGTACTGTCATCCAGAAGGAGAATCTTCGGTCTGCGCACTAATGCCCTCGCAATCGATAACCGTTGTTTTTGCCCTCCGGACAGATTCACCCCTTTTTGCCCTAACTGCGTCTCATATTGTTTTGGGAGTTTCATTACGGTCTCATGAACCTGAGCATCCATGGCAGCTGCCATGATTTCCCCCATCGAGGCCCCTTCTTTTCCCCATGCAACATTATTTTTTATGGTTCCTGAAAAAAGCAAGGCTTCTTGCGGTACATAGCCGATCCTTTTCCGCAGCGAATTCAAGGGAATATCTTTCACATTCTGGTCATCTATTAGAATGGATCCGCTCTCAACTTCGTATAATCTCGGAATCAGCTGAAACAAGGATGTTTTCCCTGATCCTGTTGCTCCTATGATGGCAAGCGATTCTCCCGGATCGATAGAGAAGTTCAAGTTTTTCAATACCGGTGCATCTGTTCCAGGATAGCGGAAAGATACATCTAGAAACTTGATGCCTCCCCCTTTGACGGTATCACTCTTGCTTTCAATTTTGCCTTCATCAATATCTATCGGGGTTTCAAATATTTCCGTCACACGTTCCGCTGAAGCCTTTGCACGGGAAATGACCGTGATCAGCCATGAAAAAACGGAAAGTGATGCCGCAATCCTTGTGGCATAGTTGACAATCGCCACAACTTCCCCTACCTGTATATCTCCCGTTGTAATAAATTCGCTTCCAAGCCAAAGAATGATCAGAATCGCCACATTCATGACCAGCATCAGAACAGGCATGGTCGTTTCAATTAAACGAAGGGAAGTCACAGTCTTTCTTTTCAACCCGTCATTCGCATCGTCAAACCGTCCGATTTCATGCTCCTTACGAAGAAAGGCCTTGATCAAGCGCATGCCTGTCAGGTTTTCCCTCATGACCCCATTGACATTATCGAGCTTTTTCTGTACGAGCTTAAACAGCTTAGCCGCTCGTTTCATAACCCATCCCAGGAAGAAAACAAGAACCGGAATCGAAATGACCAAAACAAGGGAGAGTTTCAAATCGACCGCAATCGCCATTATCGCCCCCCCGATTACTATCAAAGGCGCCCTTGCCATGATACGAAGGCCCATGAAAACCGTATTTTGAAGCTGGGTCACATCATTCGTCATCCTTGTAATCAACGATGAAGTCGGGATATTATTCAAATTCGCAAAAGAAAACGCCTGTATCTTACCAAAAAGGCTTTTTCTTACATCATGCCCAAAGCTCTGACTTACATGTGATGCTGTAAAGGAATTAACGATCCCGCCAATAAATGAAAAAATGGAAAGTCCAACCATGACACTTCCCCATTTAATCACTACCGATAAATCTTTCTGTAAAATGCCATCATCAATTATTTTAGCAATAAATAGAGGTTGTAACAGTTCTACACCAAGCTCAACAATCATCAAGAATAAAGCAAGAATGATCAAGAGCCAGTATGGCTTAAGAAATGAGGCCAGTTTTTTCATCTATGACACCCTTCGATTCTTCATATGTAGATAGCATCTTTTCACCTCTCATTATACATTTTTATACAGATTATTTAAAAGATTTTAACTGATTTAAAGGATTGGTAAATAACTTGATTTTTTTAATAAATACCCTTGACAAATAACAGGAAGTAGGCGAAAATTCTAATTGATAATGATTTTCAATTTCATTATCAATCTCTGAAATTTGATAAACAATTACGATAATCTCATATCGTACCTTTTTGATATTGTACATAGATACAATGTCGCCCCGGCTTCTCTGTGCCTAGTAAAAATTATATGCTCATTAGCGAATGCAGTTCACTGGAATATTGCCCCCTCTTTATTCAAGTATTTATTCACGTTGGAAGCATATTAGGCAGCCGGGGATTATTTTTTTAAAAAACTAACAAACTTACTTATATAAAGGAGCAGGATGATCATGAAACTTGAAGATATCATTAAAGAACGGCGCAGCATCAAACGATTTAAGGACATTCCTGTTCCTATTGATATCATCCGATCACTATTGGAAACTTCGACATGGGCACCGAACCATAAACTTACCCAACCATGGCGCTTTGTCGTGGTGCATGGTGATAGCCGATTAAAACTCGCAGAGGCAACCCGTGCTTTCATGGCAGGCAAAGAGAAGGACCCGGAAAAGAAAGAAGCAGCCGGACAGCGAGGATATAATAAGCTTATAGATGTACCGATGTTTGTCGCGGTGATCATGGAAGAGAATCCGAATCCTATGACACGTGAAGAAGATTATGCGGCTACAAGTGCCTTGATCCAGAATTTCAGCCTGCTTGCCTGGGAACAAGGAATCGGGCTGATATGGGAAAAATACGGCATGATACACAGCATCGAGTTTCGTGAAGCTTTAGGCGTGAAACCCGGAGAGAAGATCGTCGGCAGCCTTCACGTCGGCTATCCCGATATGATCCCTTCCCCGCGGCCAAGGAACGCTATCGATCAACTCCTGACAATTATGGACTGATATAAAAGGAAAGCCTCCAATCTTCTATTTGGAGGCTTTCCTTTTATATTTAAGAGCAAAACGCAGGCAAATGTTGTTTTTCACTTATAATAACCCCTTAAAGATGATTATTTAATAGCCGGCACCTTAATTTTTAAGTTGAATTCTTCACTTTTATAGGTGAAATCCAAATATCCTTGATGTTTTTTCACGATATTAGCGATGATTTTCGTACCCATCCCATCATGCTGCCCCCATTTCGTGGTTTGACCGTATTTTTCAAACAGTCCGTCCAGAATGGGATTAGGTACTGGCAGACAACTGTTACTGCATGATAATAGGTACATACCACTCCGCTTATAAAAATGGAGCGTAATTTGGGCTATCTCCCTTCTTTCCTCCTGCCATGATGCAGCAGCTTCTATCGCATTTGCGAGGACATTCCCTATCAGTGCCACAACGTCATGATCCTTTAAAGGCAAAGATGAGAGGGGAACGTCTTTTTTCAAGCCATATCATGGAAGAAGTAACATTGCTCTGTGACTCTGTAACAATGATGCATAAAGGGGAACTGATTTATAAAGGGAAGCTGGAATCGCTTTATATAGAAGAGAACAGCCGTGATCTAAATTATATTTTCATGTCCAAACTTGTAAGGGGGAATCATATCCGCAAGCATCATTTCGAAAACTGTAAAGGAATCACAAAACTATTTATCGCCCATTACTATGCTCGTCATTTTGCCGACATTGTTTTTAGGAGGCACAGGTTTACATGAGTTAACAAACAAGCACTTCCTGCTGCCGATTTTAAACATCTTCGCACTCTTTAAAGAATTGATATATGGTGTGATTGATATTCAGAATATCTTCCTGACAGCCAGCTCCCTCATTGTCTCGATCATCCTCTTCTTTACTGTCTCAAGGATATTATTCTTAAAGGACAAATGGGTCCTGAACTAAACATGACGCGCTACCCTCGGCGCGTCTTTTATTCACTCGAACTTAATTGTTTTCCATCATTCGTTTTTCACAATCATGGAATTCAACTTATTATTGGCGGGGACAATTCATATCCAAAAAAACCTCCCTTTTCAAGGAGGTCCCTAAACGCTCTTACTCAAAAAAATTCGTGATATAAGGCCTGAATGGCCGTCTCTTCACTGTGCCCTTTCACACCGAACATCATGCTTACTTCCGAAGAGCCTTGGTTGATCATTTCAATGTTCACCTTTGCTTCGGCCAGCGCTTTTGACGCCCTTGCCGTTGTACCGACATTATGACGCATTCCTTCACCTACAATCATGATCAAAGCAAGATCATGCTCCACATTCACCTCATCGGCATGTAGCTCTTTCTTGATTCGTGAAATGATTTTCTTCTCGGTTTCACCCTCCATCTGGTCCTGCCTTAGAATAAGTGTCACATCATCGATGCCTGATGGAATATGCTCATACGAAACTCCGTAATCTTCAAGGATATGCAGCAGTTTCCGACCAAAACCAACTTCCCGGTTCATCAAATATTTGCTAATGTAAATACTGCAAAATCCTTTATCACTTGCAATCCCAATAACCGGCCCATTCGTATTATCCCGTGAACTTACAATGCGGGTCCCTTGTGCAGCCGGATTGTTTGTATTTTGTATATGGACTGGTATTCCCGCACGGAATGCAGGAATCAACGCCTCATCATGAAATACCGAGAAACCGGCATAAGAAAGCTCCCGCATTTCACGATAGGTTAATTCCCTGATTCCCTTCGGATTGGAAACCACATTTGGATTCACCGCATAAACGGCATCCACGTCCGTAAAGTTCTCATACAAATCGGCTTTGACCCCATTCGCAAGAATCGAACCCGTAATATCGGAACCGCTTCTTGAGAATGTTAAAACCTCACCATCTAACGTGTATCCGAAGAACCCTGGGAATACTACGATTCCTGGCTCATCACGTAGAGCATATAACCGATCATACGATTCTGGCATCACCTGGGTAAATCCATCTTCATCCGTTACGATCAAGCCAGCCTTCTTTGGATTTATATACTGAGCCTCTACACCACGGCTTTGAAAATAACCTGCAACCAGCTTCGCATTATTATCCTCGCCACTGGCCATTAAAGCATCCAAATAGCGCTTCGGGTTAGATTGGTCTCCATGCAACAGTGCTTTTAGATTTCCATGAATCCCAGTGATGACCTCCTCGGATATATCCAGCTCTTCAGCAATGCTCGCATAGCGGGATACCACATCTTCTATCAAATGCTCTCCGTTATCCCCGCGCAGCTGCTGTTCCGCAGCCTCAATCAATAGATCCGTCACCTTTATATCATTTGAATTGCGTTTCCCTGGAGCCGAAACGACAACAATCTTCCTCTCTGGATCAGCAACTACAATTTCGAATACCTTTTTCAACTGTTCTCCTGACGCAAGTGAACTTCCGCCAAACTTTGCAACTTTCATCACGACATCCCCTATTTTTGAAAATATTCTGTCAAAATTAACTCTTCCTATTATTACGTTTTTTCACGAAACAATCAAGTGGTAATTCCGTTTCAGGAGGACATTTGTGTTTTTAAAAAATACAAAATAGTGAGTTTACTGAATGAGAATAACAAAAACCCAAAAAAAGACAACGGCATAAGCCAGTTGTCTTTTTCTAATCATTAGCGATTATCCACCGTTTCCGGGTATAAGTCATGATTCATCAAGCGGTAATCCGCCATTTCCTCATACTTCGTACCTGGTTTACCATAATTTGTGTAAGGATCGATGGAAATTCCGCCCCTAGGTGTAAACTTGCCCCAGACTTCAATATATTTGGGATCCATTAACTCGATTAAATCATTCATGATGATGTTCATGCAGTCTTCATGGAAATCACCATGATTACGGAAGCTGAATAAATAAAGTTTCAATGACTTGCTTTCCACCATCTTCACACTTGGAATATAGCTGATGTAAATGGTCGCAAAGTCCGGCTGGCCCGTTATTGGACATAAGCTAGTGAATTCCGGGCAATTGAATTTGACGAAATAATCCCGGTTCGGATGCTTGTTATCGAATGATTCCAGAATTTCAGGCGCATAGTCAAATGTATATTTTGTCCCTTGATTCCCAAGCAGTGTGATATCTTTTTTTAATTCTTCTTCTTTTCTTCCAGACATAAAAAGTCCTCCTCATCCACGTTTGTCAGGGGAGATTCATAAAATGGGCCTCTATATAACAAAAACCATATCTCCTCAAAGATATGGTTGATTCGCAAAAAAAATCAAAGCCATAGTTTTTTTAAGAGGGTGAAGCTATGAACCTCTCCCGTTTATCGGGAAATATTTTAAAATTGTCATAGTAAATATAGAAAAAAATATTTAATCTGTCAATCTACTTTTTATTTTAGTTTGATTCCTACACGTATTCGGCTTAAAATGTAGAAGAAGTTTATCCTACATGAAGGAAGAGATTAAAGCAATGTGGATTTTTGCGGCTCTTATCACCAGTTTATGTTTCGGAATCAATAACAGCATTTTTAAATGGAGTAGCGGAAAGGGTTACTCAAAGGTACATATCCAATTTTTCTTTTATTTTACCGCCTTCATCATGGCACTTTTATATAGCGGATTTGTAGATGGTTTGACTACTAACTGGCTATCCATCTTGCTTGGTGGAGCCATTGGTGTACTGAACGCTAACGGTAATATCCAGATGGCAAGCGCCTTTGAAAAAGGGCCGGCAAGTTTGACATCACCACTGATCGCAGCAAATGCAATATTTCCCATCCTCTGTGCTGCATTAATTTTTCATGAGCATATTTCTTCGCTGCAGTGGAGCGGAATTGTCTGCATGCTGCTCGCTACCCTTGTCATTCAGTATACACCTAATGCTAAGGGCAATCATCAATATTTACCTTGGATGATGCACACATTATTTGCGATTTTCTCATTTGGTGTGCTAGGTATCTTAATGACGACATCAACCCGTCTTCATTTAAACTCCCTTGATATCCTAGTATCAATGTATGGTGGCGGAACACTTTATCTCATTTCGGCATTAGCCATCAAGAATGAGAAGATTAAGTTAATGGAAGTGAAAATTGGATCACTCGTAGGATTATTAAGCATCATAGCCTATGGATGTTATTTCTTTGCATTAAATACTGGAATCGCCAGCATCATCTTCCCTGTCGTCAGCCTGAACTGTTTAGTTGTCGTATTCGCTGGTTGTTATTTATTCAAAGAAAAACTTAAATCCTATCAAATTGCCGGCGTACTTGCAGCATTAATCGGAATTATCTTAACTAAAATATGAATAGTTAATTTTACAAAAACAACCTGGCTGTTATACGCACACAAGCCAGGTCGTCTTTATATAGCCGCAAAAAAGGGTATGGTCTGACCCCAATACACAAGCCTTGTACACATAAAAATAAATCAGGAAATGGAGTCTGTCAAAAAAAAGTGTTGACATCCCCTTCTAAATATCAGATAATTTTGAATATTAGTTCTCCACACTTTGCTACTTCGCAATGTTTGAAAAGTCTTCCCCTACGGGTATAAAAGAAGTAGGTACAACCACCTCATTACTGAACCAAGAAAGGAAAGATGTATAATGGTAAAAGTTACAGTAACAGTTGATTTCCAAGGAAAATCTTATCAAACTAACGTCCTTACTAAACCAGGTACTAATCAAGAAGAAATATTACAACAAGCCCTTAATCAAGTGGAAAAACAATGGAAAGCTTAAAAAAGCAGGCATCGCTTTAGATACCTGCTTTTTTTATTACCCTTTTAGACATAATCATCAAAATTACTTTTCGCATTTAAATCCAGATTTATTGTATTTCATTTATAGTATTCTAATGAATTTTGTTCTATTCAAAGAACTCCTCGATAACGATTTTCCCCTAAATCCACTTTTAATAGCTTTTTTCATATGATACCAATTTAAATGCGTCAGTTTGTGAACATTAAACTCTCAATCTGAATCAGAAAAAAAGAGCGACTTTGTTTATGTTCCTTTTAAACTACATCCCTTATTAATGGCATTGAACGTTCTTGAAGGCTATTGGAGAGCAGACTATACGCAACTACTTTCTTCTTGTACTGTTTAACTACATCCACGTGGTCGTTGTAAATGTACAAAAATAACCTAACATCCTTCTTGCCTTTTTTAGTATCAATGACTAATGGAGCCCCACTGTTCTCTGGATGTAAAAATAATTGTTCGTTACCCGGAAATATATGATTCTTTTTCAAAAATTTAGCTTTGTTGAAATAATTAATAACTTGAGTTTTTTCTTCACCTTCCAACCGTTTTCCGTCAAAGGTTACGGTGGCATTCGCATCACTAAGTTCTGAATGCATTTCAAATTTGCTGAGAATCCAATTCACTGCATCTGTTGGAAGACAGGTAACTAATAATTTAATCAAACTTATGATAATTGTCAAAATCAAAACCGGCAATGTCATATTCATCATCTCCGCTAAGGCATAGTTAACTACTATATCACTTATTATATCAAAAGAGCGGAAAGCTTTTCTTAGGAAATGTGTCCGTTCTATTAACGTTTAACTATTGGTGAATATAAAAACTTTATACTAACTTAATCATCTTGATCATCTAATTTCAAAAATGGATCTTTTTGTTTACGCTAAAATTATTTTTTATAGATATATCCAATATCACGTTTGAATTTGAGTCTCATTTTCAATATATCTAAATGCAAAAAGTCCACCGTACCCCATTATAATACAGGATACACAATAAATTAAGGAGATACTTAATTATTTTCCATCACAGTATTTGCCTCTCCTAACCCCTCTTCTTTCTTATCAATACAAACTTCTATAATGCAGTGAATTGAATGTATGTAATTTTACGCTCACCATAATTTGAATACAAAAAAACTGGGCGTCATCAAGACGCCCAGTTTTGCAGGAATGGATTATTGATATCCCCAAATCATTGTTAGCATTGTACCGAAAATTGTAACCAATGCAACAAACAATCCGTAGTAAACGTTTGTGTAAATCGATGCTTTATCTTCAGACTCTCCTGCATGCATGAACATAACAAATTGAAGTGCAGCTTGCATGAAGGCTGTAACAAGTAGGATGATTAAAGCCATTTTAAGTGAGAGATCATACACTATAACTGATAGTGCAACCAAAGTCAGGACTAGTGAAAAAGCAAATCCCATAACTTGGCCCCGTGGGAATAATTCTTTCATATTACATCATTCCTTTCAGGTAGACGAAACTGAAGATGAAAATCCAGACAACGTCTAAGAAATGCCAGTAAAGAGAAAAGATGAAAGCTTTGTTTGTAGTTTCTGGAGTCATACCGCGTTTTTTAATCTGCAGAATGATGAAAGTTCCCCAGAATAAACCAAGTGTAACGTGAGCTCCATGCGTACCTAGTAACGCAAACAAACTAGATAAGAAACCACTTGTTTGAATGGTTGCTCCTTCATGTACATACTCCACGAATTCATAGATTTCGACTCCCAAAAAGCCTAAACCAAGAATAAGGGTGATAATAAAGAAACCAAGCATTGCTTTCTGTCTACCAAGTCTCATTGCATTGATTCCAAGACCAATGGTAAAACTACTGGTTAAAAGAAAAATTGTTTGAAGCATTAGGGTTGGTACTTTAAAGAGTTCGTCCCCTGTAGGACCATTTCCAGTACCATGAACTAATACAAAATAAGTGGCGAACAGTGTAGCGAAAAGAGCTATTTCTGCCCCCAGGAAAATCCAAAATCCAAAAATCTTTAAGCGATTTTCTTCCGTGCTATATTCTAGTGGCAGCGAGTTATCTATTTTCATTACTTAGCACCTCGCAATTTATTTTCAGTTTCTTCAATCTCTTCAACGGAGATATAACGTCCGTGGTCTTTTTCGAATGAACGGTGAGCCATACAAGCAAAGATACCAAGTGTGGCAATGATTGCAATGATCCACATGCTGAATACCATTGCAAAGCCCCAAACGAAGAAGATACAGCTCAAGATAAACGGCACGCCACTGTTATTTGGCATATGAATCTTTTCTACTTTACCACCAAATAATTTAAAGCCCTTTTTCTTAGAATCCCAGAATGCTTCTGTAGAATCAACTGTAGGTACAATTGCAAAATTGTATTCTGGAATTGGTGTATGTGTAGCCCATTCTAGAGAACGTGCATCCCATGGATCTTTTGAAATATTTCTTGATGCATAACGAGTACTCCAATAGATATTGTACACAATAAGCGCAAAACCTATTGCCATGCCAATTGCTCCAACGAAAGAGAGCAAATTCAATGGACCATAGCCCGTTGATTCAGAGTACGTATACATACGACGTGCTTGCCCATCTAAACCAGTTATGAACATCGGGAAGAATGTTACATTAAAGCTGATTGTAATGAACCAGAACGACCATTTCCCTATCTTTTCGCTCAACATGAAACCAAACATTTTTGGCCACCAGTACGTAAAACCAGCAAGTACGGCAAATACAGTACCAGGGATCAAAACGTAGTGGAAGTGAGCTACTAAGAACATTGTATTATGGTATTGGTAGTCAGCACTTGCCATGGCAAGCATAACCCCAGTTACCCCACCGAGAGTGAAAATCGGAATGAAAGCTAAAGAGTATAACATTGGGACGGTAAAAACGATTTTACCTTTCCAAAGTGTGAACAACCAGTTGAAAATCTTAACACCGGTCGGAACAGCAATTGCCATTGTGGTAACCGAGAAGATACCGTTAACCATTGCACCGTGACCCATTGTATAAAAATGGTGAGCCCATACAACGAAGGATAGTGTAGAAATAGCTACCATAGAGATAACCATCGAATTATACCCGTACAGGTTACGACGTGCAAAAGTCGAAATGATTTCACTGTAAATACCGAAAGCCGGAAGAATAACTATATAAACTTCAGGATGTCCCCAAACCCAGAACAAGTTTGCCCAAAGCATATCGCTACCGCCATTAGCCATCGTAAAGAACTGAGTTCCGAATAGTCGATCCATTGTCATTAACGCAAGTGCCACTGTCAATACAGGGAAAGCGAAAACGATAATAAAGTTTGTGATCAAGATAGACCATGTGAACATTGGCATTTTCATTAAGTTCATGCCAGGTGCTCTCATTTTCAAGATGGTTACGATAAAGTTGATACCAGTCAGTAATGTACCGATACCAGCTATTTGAATTGCAATCGCGTAATAGTTCGAACCTACTGATTCACTGAAATCGTTACTTGCCAGCGGGAAGTAAGATGTCCAGCCTGCATCAGGAGAACCACCGACTACGAAAGAGATGTTAAATAGCATTGCCCCCATAAAGAATAACCAGAAGCTTACTGCGTTTAGACGTGGGAATGCTACGTCACGTGCCCCTATTTGTAATGGTGTAACAATGTTCATTAACCCAATGATAAATGGCATCGCCATAAACAGGATCATGACAACCCCGTGTGTTGTAAAAATTTCATTATAATGCTGTCCATCCAACAAGCCGTTATTTGGAATAGCCGTTTGGGCACGCATCAATAGAGCATCTGCGCCACCACGGAAGAGCATAAGTAGTGCTGACAAGATGTACATGATACCAATACGTTTATGGTCAACCGTTGTTAACCACTCACGCCATAAGTAACCCCATTTTTTAAAATAGGTAATTCCGGCAACAAGCGCAATCATAGTTAGGCCAATGGCAACCATGGATGCATAAATCGCAGGACTTGGATGAGGTACGGCAAATCGATCAAAGTAATCCATACTTTTGTGACTCCTTTCAGGAAAATATTCCTTATCGTAAAACTAATTGTTTAGTAGAATGTGAGTTAAACCCTTAATGATCCATGTTCATGTTGCTGTGTTCTGAATGTTCCTCGTGTGAATCTTTGGTAGATTCATCTGATTTTTTTTCAGTATCAGATGATCCGTGGTGATGACCTGAATTTTCACCTTCTGGAGCTGGAGAAAACTTTAAGTGAGTTCCAGTATACGTGGATTGTCCCACATGACCAGGTTTTAGTAATTTATTGAATTTATCCTCAGTAATCGGTTTAGCAGTTGCTTTAATTTCTTTTACCCATTTATCATATTCTTTTTTAGGCAATACATTTACGTTGAACGTTTGCTGAGCAAAACCTGAACCACTGAAGTTTGAATTTCGACCCATATACTCCCCTGGTACTTCAGCTGCTAAGTGCAACGTGGTAACCATATCAGACATCGCATATTTTTGTCCTCCAAGTTGCGGAATCCAGAAACTAGCAATTGGTCCGTATGAATAAAGTTTAAATTCAATTGGTCGGTTAGTCGGTAAAAACAGATAGTTAACTGTTTCGATATTTTCTTCCGGATAACTAAAGTGCCACTTCCAGTTAGAAGATGCAGCGTAGATAACTAATGGTTTCTGCTTTTCGTATCCTTTAGGTGTTGCCTCGACTTCATTTGTTGTTTTAACAGTAACAACGGCAAGGAAAGCGACGATTATGATTGGGATTGCAACCCAAATTATTTCTAGAACCTTACTTCCTTCAATATGAGGTGGTTCATAATCATCACGCTGTTTGGAAGCACGATATTTCATTATCATGAAGACATACAGTACGATTACGACAAGAACGACAAAGGCCATTGTCCATATCGATATCATAATGACATCTGCTTGTGTTGCAGCTACTGGCCCTTTAGGGTCCAAGACCATTAATGGGTTATCGCAACCCGTTAGCATAGTGGCGATGGTAAAAAGTATAGTTAATAAAGCCCATTTTATTTTCATAGTACTACCCCTTTCTTACATAATAAAATTCCTATTGGTAATTATTCGGACAAAGTGTTACCATGTTCACAAACCCCGACATAACAATATTAATCCCAAGTTAAAAAAAAGACAATACAAAGTGACATCTGTCACATAAAGTTCATTAAAATACAGTAAGAAGTTGGTAAATGAACTGAAATGTTCGAAAATCTTAAGGAAATGAAATATAATAAGTGTTTAATTCCTTACATATGGAGTTTAGGATTAAAAAGTAGCTCTGCTCCATTTTCCATTTAATGTTACTTTAATATAATGAAATATAATTTTTACAATATATTCGCCGCGTACATAACCTCAAGAACAAATCTGAATTTTCTTAACACTACGAATTCCATTACCTATCATGTTAATTAGGTAACTATCGATGGGATCGTGAATGATGACGATGTTAGCCAGGATTTAATAACGAATTTTTCTAACTCGACCATGGACGTGGTAACGGCATTGTGCACACCATGTCGTTTTTTCTGCTTCAATACCCTTACGGTCCAACACTGGTCACTATATATGGAAGCAAAGAGTCTGAAATGAACATTCCGATCCTTATGATAATTACTTGATTGCCTTCCCCCAACAGCAGTTTAGGACATTAATCCAATAATTATCCCAATATGCTATTGCAAAAACCACTTCACCTCAGTTGTCCTTTTTAGTAAAACTGCATTTTGGTGCCTAGTATAAAAGAAACTCACTAGATAACTGTATTTCTTTTAGTAATCGAACATAAAAAAACGAAAAAAAATGGACATTTAAGGTGTCCATTTTTTTCGTGGGTATAGTTCATGATATAGAGTGAGAACTTTTCATTTAGGAATGTGGGCAAGTTTGGTTTGGATGGCCAAGCACGTCGAATGTACACATATTCTAAGTCAACTGGATCCGGGTTATTGAATACGCTTTCATTCGTTAGTGCACTTGGGTTATCGTTTGGTTACATTTTAATCGTGTTACAATTTTCTGCAGCACTCGTTATGCACCAAGAAATATTTCAAGCGACCCTTTAAAATTCAGAGTATTGGCCTACTCTCAATTCCAAAGTTCCCGAATACAACTTCGCTACCGTACCGACAGCTGATTCTTCACAAGCATTCCGGGTTCTAGCCTCATCTACCTGTAAGGAATGATGTAATACGAGTATGAAACAATTATTTCTACGTGGATATACAATGGGGTTCCTATTCTCCATGTTCTTACAGCCGTTGCTCTTGGTGTTGTCGTGTGGCCTTTCTTTCAGAACAGGAATGATTGTCCTTTTTTAGTTACTGTATTCGGTACTCCTTTTTGTTTTAGGAATAGCTTTTGATTTTAATTTTATAACTTTAGTTGTATCCGGTACAACTCTTTCACCCTTTTTTGTGTTCATCACCATTTCTTCTGTCAGGACAAAAAATATACCAACTAGAAAAATGGCAGCTGCGCTTAGTGTAATGGCCATCCCAACAGCGGTTAATAAATAATCCTTATTGTAATCGCTTACAAAAAAACTTAAACTAAAAATTAAAATTCCGATTACACAACCTGTGCCTGATACCCACTTCACTGCATCCATCATCTTCTGATTAGTTTCCATTATTTCATCCCCTTTCTTTCTATTTTATGACATTTCACAAATTTGTCAATTCTTTTCTATTTTTTAACATATCCACAATGTAAACCTTGACAAATAGAAGACGCCACAATTTACTTTTAGGTATTCAAGACTATATGAAAAATCTGTAAAACAGTATAAATACATTATCATTTTTTCCAATACTATCCTTTTCTATACTTTTAAAAACTTTTTGACTTCAATATCAAATAAATGACCCCTGATGAATTTATCAGGGGCCATGCATCTTTCTATGATTTCTGCAAGGTTATCGTTAACGTTTTCTTTTCAGCACCCCGATACACTTTAACCTTCACTTTATCTCCGATTTTCTTATCCGTGTATAAGACTTTCCTTAATTCTGCTGCCGTATTTATTTTCGTTCCATCAATCTCCGCGATGATATCCTGTTGCTTAAGCCCTCCATTCGCTGCTGCCGATCCCGGATCAATACTTGTAACCATGACACCCGACTTTGCAGCTTCAGGAACATTTTGTAGGTAATACTGTGGCAGTTCTTCTATACTGGCCAAGCTTACTCCTAAATACGGGCGCGTGATTTTTCCGTTTTCAATCAGTTCCGTAACAATCGGAATCACATCATTACTTGGTATGGCAAAACCTAGGCCCTCCACACCATTTTCGGAAATCTTCAAGCTGTTTATGCCTATCACTTCCCCAGCTGTATTGATCAATGCCCCGCCGCTATTGCCAGGGTTGATCGCTGCATCTGTTTGAAGGACATCAAGTTCCCACTCACCGTCCGATGTATCGACTGAAATGGAGCGTCCGGTCGCACTGACGATCCCTTGTGTAACCGAACGTGAAAAATCAAGTCCAAGAGGGTTACCAATCGCCAATACTTCTTCACCTGGACGCATGCTATCAGAATTCCCGAATTTAATTCCATCAGGTGCTTTCGAGGCATCAATTGTCAAAACTGCTAAGTCCGTTAAAGCATCCGCACCGACAACCACTGCAGTTGCCTTTTGTCCATCATATAATGAAATTTCGACTTTCTTTGCTCCCTCAATAACATGATTGTTCGTAATGATATAGGCCTTCCCATTTGCCTTTTTAAAAATGACCCCTGAACCAGTGCCGCTCGCAACCGTTTCGCTTTTCGTGCTTTGCTGCTGGAACGGGTCCTGGTTTTGCATCTCTTGTAAATTCACGACCCCTACAATCGATTTGGAGGCTGATTCCACCATCTTTGCCCTATCATTTGAATCCGTACTTGTCGATAACTTTTCTGCCGTTACACTTCTATCCTTTTCAACGTTTTCCGTTTGCTCTACATCCGCCTTTTGGGTTGACTCATTCACGGAACCTTTCCCTTGATCTATAAAATCCCCGCCAAATACAAATACAGAAGATGTAACAATAGAAGCAACTGTTCCGGAAACAAGGCCAGTTAGCAAAAGGGACTTACCCTTCTTCCTTTCTGTCTTCACTCTGGCTTGCTCATCACCATTATAATTCTCCATCTTTATCCCTCCTATGATTGTCATTTACTTGGCTCAATCATATACAGTAATTATTAAAAAATTCTTAAGAAATAAAGAAATAAGTGACCTTTTTATAAAAAAGATAAAATTTTATCAAATCCTGCTATGTGATATTATGCATGCTAGAAAACAAAAAGGCCTCAACATGGGCCCCTTTTCAATTCGACCGTTATATATACCTTTACATGACTTCATACACTTCTTTTGTCTCCTTATTCACGCCATACCAGCCCCAAGTAGCTGCATGGCCATTTTTCTGACTGCCTTCATCCACTTCGAACACTTGAAAAATGTAATCTCCCTTTTCGGCATCATGATCATATTCTATTTGCAAATGCGGGAAATTTTCCATGTCCACGTAATCCTTCACAAGCTTCTCCGCCTGAGATTTACTTAAGGTACTAACCGAATCCTTACTCTCTTCTTTTCCTTTTACCGTCTCAGCTTTTGTATCCGTTGCCGCCTTATCTTCTAATTCGGATCCAATGGTCCCTTCTTTACTTGCTTCCTCCACCGGTTCCACTTCGTCATTCCCCTCTACGGTTTCTATAGTGGCTGGGCCTGATACCGGATGCATTTCCGCCGCCTTTAAAACCATTAGTTTACCTTCCTGGTATTTTGCCTTATATGCGGTTGCTTCTTGAAAATCTCTTTGGGCCGAATCAAAATCCTGTTCGTCGTATTTCTTCATTCCACTCGCCAGAAAACCTGAAAGATCCATTAATTCTCTTACTTCCGGTGTTTTTGCTTCTATATAAGCTAATTCAAATGCCTCGTGGGCTTCTAAATAATTTTCCTCATTCAACTGACTTTTCCCCAAATCCATATTGGAATCATAATTCCTTGTTACGCAGCCTGAAGCAATCAACATCAAAAAAATAACCATGAATGTTCTCTTCACTACATCACTCCTCACTTTTCCAAAGATACTCTCCCATATTATTCTATACATCCATCTTAAACCCTTTGATAAGAAAACCGATACCTCTATTTCCTATCATTTTCATTAAGGAAATGTTGACTTTTATGATTATCTTTTTACAAAAAGTGGTACAGAAGGATAAACGGTTGAAAGGATGATGAGCAGAATGAGGCAGGACAAACAGACCTATCATGTCGATTTGGTCAGCGGCGACGTACTCGGACAAAAACTTGAAGAGAACCCGAGCTTCACTGTACACGTAACTGATGAGGAACTGGCAGAATTGAAACAATGCTTGGAGGAACACCGGACAGATGACCTGGAGGCATATGCCCGTTCACATGTGCCCTACCTTCTCTATCATCATGACCGGGCAAATGATAAATACGATGCAGCCATGAAAAAGCTTTATGCCCTCATATATAAATTTGGCGATGAAACGGCCCGAAACCATATCGAAGAAATCGGCATATTGACAGACAACAAATTCGAGGGACAAGAAGAGGTGCAAAAGTTCAAATAGAAAATATGAACAGAACCTGAAATTTAAAGGTTCTGTTTTTTTATGATCAAGTTCAATCAAATAGTCTCCCCTTCCCTTGATATAAGGAAAAAAGATTCCATTTTGTGATTCATTATACAGTTTTATACGCAGGGTCCTTTCAATCTAAATATTTATCTTTCAAATAGTCTGAACCTACACCACCAATAACCATCAAAGCTAATGGTAAAAAATTTGATACAACTGGCATACTTTCTAAAATTGTAATATCTGTGCCAACAAATTTGTTAAGTCCAAAAATAATTAATTTAGACACTAACAAAAATGCTCCAAGTAAAAACATGGTATCAAAAACACTTTCCTTTTTGGAAATGCTAGCTGCTTACTTTCCCGTATTATTTTTTCTTTCAATTCCTCGTCACTCCTTAATAATTCATCTATCGTAATATGAAATAAGTCACTTAAATTAATGAGCACTTCAATACTTGGATATTTTTTCCTGTTCCCCATTTGGACACAGATTGGCGACTCACATGAATCTTCTCTGCAAGATCATTTTGTGACCAATTTGATTTTTCTCGTTCTTTATTTAATCGTTCGCTAAAAACATAATGAGTTCATCGCCTTTCCTTACTCCTAGTATTGTGAGATGAATCATGCAAAGTAAAGATAGTAATAAGTGCATTACTTTGCAACTTAAGTGTGACACGAAGAAAACCTTGATATATCAAGGGTATCAGTTTAATTTTCCGGAACTACTGCAGAAAGCTAATATAATATTCCATTCAAAGAGACATACAAAAAACTAAAAAGAAATTGTAGCCACTCAACAAAAAAAGTGGTGGAGACTAACGTTTCGTTATTAAATGTTCCACTCTTTTAATTTCAGTCTACGAACCTTATGTACAACGTGGGGGTCATTTTCCGCCAATGAGAGTGCCTCTTCAAATGTGTCTGTAATATAGACTAACAAGCCGCATGAGCCATCTGCAAAAGGCCCTCTTGCAAAAACCTTCCCTTTACTATTAAGTTCGTTTAAATACTCGATATGCTGTGGACGCACTTCTATATTTTTTCAGCATCAATCATATGTAAAATGGCTGCATAATAAGCCATGCTTTTCCACTCCCTAATTTCGGTTCCAGACAACCAGCTTCATTTCTGTCATTTCTTCTACTGCATATTTTAATCCTTCACGGCCAGTTCCGCTTTCATATTATCCACACGGAATGTCGTTGATCATGACTCCACCAACTTGTAAATTTTCTGCCGCATTCAGTGCTTTACGTACATCGTTCGTATAAATCCCTGCTTGCAGGCCGTAATTGGAATCATTCACTAAATCAATTGCTTGTTCTACTGATTGAACCTTGTTAATCAACACGATTGGGGCGAACACTTCATGACAAGATACCTTTGAGTAAGCATCAGCATCTAATATGACGGTCGGATGAAGGATATTGCCTTCCGCTATTCCACCTGTTGCAATCTTGGCTCCATCTTGTTTCGCCTCCTCAATCCAATTGAGGGTTCTTTCAACATCATTTGGGGAGATGCTGCGATGGCAGGAAATACTTTATGGGCGACTAGATTCATGGGGAAATGGAAAGGTGTTATCGGTTCACGTACAGTGTAACAAGTCGATTTTCGCCACCTTGGGCGGCATCCAGCGTCTTGCATCACTGCTCTTGTCAAAAAAAAGCCATACTCCTAGTTGATGCAGTTCTTACTTATTTTATGATGACGACAGATTTGTTCTTGTCTTTCGAGGTTTTGTTCGACTGCATATGTATTGCCCCATTCACACATTGTATTTAATACAGGTACAAAGGATTGACCTAACTCAGTTAAACTGTATTCTACTTTTGGTGGTACTTCTTTATATACTTCTCTTCGGACAAGCCCGTCTCTTTCCAACTGCTTTAATTGGTCGGTTAAGACTTTCTGGGTAATGGCCGGTATTAGGATATAAAACTCTTTCGTCCTCATTGGTTTTTGACTCAGAAAAAAGAGGATTAAACATTTCCACTTTCCTCCTACAGTATTCATGAAAATATTTATTCCAGTATTTAGACTCTTCATTACTCATTCCTCCTGAATAGGCACATAAAGGTGGCTATGCCACTTTATTGTGCCTTATTTTCTACTGCATCATGGTCCATTATAATCGAATTATGAAGCAAATATTACATTGGGAGTGAACACGATGAGTGTAAGAGAGATTATAGAAAAAAGACGTTCCGTAAGGCAGTATGATCCCCATTATAAAATTAGTCCAGAAACGTTGTCGACATTTATTGAAGGAGCAAGTAAATCGCCTAACGGAAACAATATTCAAGCAACACGATACCTGGTTATAGATGAACCATATTTAAAGACTTTGTTACTGCCCATTGCTTTTAATCAGCAACAGGTAATTGAAGCATCAGTACTGATTGTTATACTAGGTGATTATCAAGCATTTGAAAAAGAAAATATCATAATGATACATGAGGATGAGTTTCAAAAAGGTTATTTTGACGCATCAGTAAGAGATTATCTAACAAACGCGGCAATCAATTATTATCTAAATAAATCAAAAGAAGATTTAAAGGTTGAATTAATAAGAGACGCAAGCCTGGCGTCAATGTCGTTAGTTTTATTAGCGAACGAGGCAGGTCTTGAAACCATTACAATGTCCGGGTATGATTCCGAACAATTAAAGTCAGCCTTGAAAATTTCTGATAGGTATTTAGATGTTATGCTTATTGCCATGGGGAAAGGAATTAAAGAAGGTCACAAAACAGTAAGACACGATGTTAACAAAGTCATTTATAAAAACAAAATATAGTGAGTGTAATTACTTTTTTAAAATTTGGATATTGGAAATTAGTTTGGAAAGAGGGGGAAAAAGAACCCTCTTCCCCTATCTTCTTATTCTTTCGTTAAAACTCACCACGAGTTACCAGTCTCTTATATCATCCACATGCAGACTTATCATATAGTCATATTAACGTAACAGATTCATTTTAATGTTTTTGTTTGTAATAAGTTACCGCGAGCGCAAGGGCCAGCACTGTTCCTTTGACGATATCCATTGCATAATATGGAACAGACATCATGATCAGCCCATTTTGAAGGATTCCGATCAAGATTGCACCGACGAAGGTTCCAAAGGCATTCGGTTTTCCCGCTCCTAAAACGGAGGAACCAATGAAGGCTGCTGCAACGGCATCCATTAAATAGGGGGACCCTGAATTGATTTCCGATGTCATGACCCTTGAAGCTAGGACAATCCCCCCGATTGCAGCAAATAGAGCCGAAAGCAGATAGGCAAGGACTTTGTATTTATTGACCGAAATCCCGGAAAGTCTCGCCGCTTCCTTATTTCCCCCAATCATGTACATATAACGACCGTGCTTCGTATAAGTCAAAAAGATATGGGTCGCTATCACAATGACTGCCATGATCAGGATTATCCATGGTACTTGGCCAATTTTGGCGAAAAACGGGCTGATCAGTCCTGTTGCGAATGTCCCGTCGGGCATGACCATATTTTGCGAAACCGTGGCCCCTTTTGTATAGGTAAGGGCAATTCCCTGGATAATGAACATCGTAGCCAATGTCATTAGCATGTCGGGAATTCTTAAGTTAACGATCATGAATGAATTCAATGCCCCTACGACAAGTGAGGCACCGATTGCAGCTAATATGGCAATCAATGTATCCTGTGAAAACCAGACAAACATTGATATGACGATGGCATTGGCCAATGATGCGACGGAGCCGACGGAAAGGTCGAACCCATTCACTGTCAAGGATATCGTTATGCCGATCGCAATGATGGTCACGATTGAGATGGAACGCAGGATGTTGATCAGATTAGTAGTTTGAATGAAAGATGGATTGGACACGGCAAAAATTCCAATTAGAATGACAATCGTTAATATTGTGCCGTATTTATAGAAAAATTCGAACAGGTCCACCTTTTTCTTCGCTTTCGCTGTCTGTGTAACAGAAATGGGTGTACTCATCCTAATTTCCTCCTGTTGAATAGAATAGTAGTTCTTCTTCATTCGTTTTGCTTGTTTCTAGTTCGATGACAGTGCTCCCGTCATATAACACGTATGTCCGGTTAGTAATGCCAATGATTTCGGAGAGCTCGGATGATGCATAAATGATCGCTTTCCCATCCCTCGCAAGCTTTGCAATCATTTCGAATATATCCTTCTTGGCTCCAACATCGACACCTTTCGTTGGTTCATCGAATATGTATACATCCGCAGCGGCTATAAGCCATTTTCCAATGGCAACCTTTTGCTGGTTACCACCTGAAAGGTTTTCTACTTTCACCTCCCCGGAAGGAGTTTTTATGCCGAGACTTGCGATCATTTCCTTCGCTTTTTCCATTTCCGCCTTACGATCCACAAAACTGAATGTCTTGCAGAATTTGCCGATACTGGCTGCAGTCAAGTTCGCCGATACTGATTCCTGAACAAGGACCCCTTCTTTCCTGCGTTCCTCAGGTATAAGTGCCAGACCGCTTTTTACTGCTTGGTGCGGAGATTTCAAAGAAAGCTTTCGGCCATTTAGGATGATTTCACCTGCTGTAATCGAAGTATGACCGAAAAGGCTTTTACACAACTCCGTTTTCCCAGACCCGACCAACCCTGCCAAGCCGATTATCTCCCCTGCTTTAATATGCAGACTGACATTTTTAACTTTCTCTGTATCTGACAATCCCTTCACTTCCAGAATAACGTCGCCAATCGAAGAATTCACTTCAGGGAACTGTTCATCCATGGTTTTCCCTAGCATATTCTCTATCACTTCGTTACGGGTGATGTCTTCCATTTTTCGACAAGTGACAAGCTCCCCATTCCTCATGATCGTAATTTCCTCACAGATTTCAAAAATCTCAGGCAGACGATGTGAAATGAAAATGACTCCAACACCTTTTTGCTTTAATTCATTTACAATTCGAAAAAGTTCTGTCGTTTCTGTATGACTTAACGGAGCAGTTGGTTCGTCGAGAATCAGGAATTTGCATTCTGTCGAAACGGCTCTTGCTATCAGGACCATCTGTTTTTCAGCCAAAGTAAGGTCTCTTACCAACTTTTTCGAAGGGACACGAATTTTCATATCTTCAAGAATTAAAGAGGCTTGGTTGTGTAGCTCTTTCCATTGAACTATCTGTTTTTTTCCCATGTTTTGGACCATATCATTCAACATTATATTTTCCCCAACGGTTAAATAAGGGATGAGGGCCGTATCTACTTCCTGATAAACTATTTGAATCCCCTGTTCCTGCGCCGCTTTGGGCGAGCGGATATCCTGCTTTATCCCATCAATAAAAATGTCACCTGAATAATGAACATGGGCCCCCGATAAAACCTTCATTAACGTCGATTTCCCTGCTCCGTTTGCACCGACCAATGCGTGGGTTGCCCCTGATTGTATAGAAAAGTCAACTTCACTAAGCGCCTTCACTCCTGGAAATTCAATCGAGATTTTCTTCATTTCAAGTTGCGTGCCCATGTCCATTCCCCCTTATTGAACAGACACTCCCTTCACTTGAAAGAGAGTGTCCCCTTTTACTTTTTATAATGAGCTTTCAAAACTTTCATCCAATCTTCTTCAAATTCCGTTGATACACCCCATCCTTCGACAATACCAGACAGATTTGCCATGTTTACGGCTTCTTTTGAGGCTTGGATTTGCTTTTGTGAAATAAGTGAAGCCTCTAAGTCATAGGTTTGCGGTGTTTTTTCGCCCGCTAATTTTTTTGCCAATATCCTCATATTCACTGCACCAATCAACTTGGGATCGACGGCTGCCGTGTAGGACCATGAGCTAGCGGCCGATTGGATTTCCTGAAGATCTGCATTCGATACATCAATTCCGTATATCTTCACTTCATCGCGGCCCGCTTCTTTAATCGCCCGGGCGGCACCGATAGCGAAGGCATCCCATGTTGCGAAAATGGCATCCAATTTACCTTTTGGGTATTTATTCAGCATTGCGGCTACTGCATTTTGTGTTTGAACCGAAGTATCTGCAGATGCCACTCCGAATCTTTCGACTTCCCTAATTCCAGGATTTTCTTTTAATTTTTCCTGATAAACTGAATTTCTTCTCACCATTGGAGGAAAACCATCCACCCAAAGGTAAGCAATCGCCGCTTCACCTTTCTGTTCTTCTATCAGTTTATCAAAAGCCAGTGTTGCCAACACTTCATCATCCTGTGAAGTTAATGTCACACCTTCTATTTTAGATAAATCGCTAATTGAATCGAATGTGACAACGCTTTTACCTGCATCAACCAACTTTTGAACGTCATTCACTGTTGCTGCATCATCACCATGGGAGATGATATAGCCGTCATAATCTTCCTGCAAAGCCTGCGCGATCGCATCATGGAATTTAGCCGTATCCCCATTGGCTGTATACGTATCCACTTGAAAGCCCATTGCTTCTCCTTCTTCCTTCGCTCCAGCAAGGTACTGGGCCGTATGATCATCACCGCCAATTTTACGGATCACTTTTATTTTGGCCCCTTCCCCATCAGCAAATCTTTCCGGTACATTTTCAAATGATACTTTTTCTTCTTTCTTCGATTCTGTGGAACTCTGTCCTGTAGAACAACCCGTTAAAAGCAACGCCGAAGTGATGGCTGAAACGAATATCCCTTTAATAGATCTTCCCATCTTGTTTCCCTCCACATTCTCTTATTATTCTTATCAGTTAAGTTGGTGTAAATCATAAAATAAAAACCTCTCTAGTAATAGAGAGGTTTAATCAGCTGTATTGCAGACTTATCCCTCTCTTATCTGTCAAAACATTTCTGTTTTGCAGGATTTAGCACCAATTCCTAATGGAACGGTTGCTGGGCATCTTAGGGCCAGTCCCTCCGCCACTCTTGATAAGAGAATATATCGTGTTACGTTTTTCGTAATTATCACTTTATAGGGATATAGTCGTAAAGTCAATAGTTTTTCGAATATTTGAAATGTTACCTACTACTTTTATTTTCTTTGAAGCTGGGCTAGACGCTTTTTCTCAATTTTTTCAAGTCTCTCCAACTGACGTAGTTTCACTTCGAACACAGTGATCGGATCACGGTAAACTTCCGGATTTTCTTTCATATGCTCCAATGCAGCCTGGTAGTCTTTAATTTCTGTCTGCGTTTGCTCTATTGTTTTTTGAAGTAAGGCAAATGAGCTGCGATAGAAAAGTGAGATGTCCCGATCTAAAGATTTTTCAAACAATCCAAATTGGGTAAGGAAGCGTTCAGTGATCATTTCCGCAACATCCTGGTAATCTTCACTTTCCAAGTATTTCTTATAACGATTGTACATATTGGCTTTATTTTGCGGTATTGCCCCAAACAGCTTTCCTGCTCCTTTAAGCAGCAATTGTGATGGAGTCCTTCGCAAAAGGATATTAACGTCATCGATGCGGATACTGCTTGTCATCCGGTCAGCATCACGGCGCCAGTCATCCAATACCCTGAAGTCACCTGCCAGCATAATCCGTTCTTCTTTGTATAATTCATTGAATCCGGCACTCATCTCATCCATAAACTGTTGGCTTTGTGAGAACTCCATTTGGGAACTAGCAATCCAATCTTGAAGAGAACGGTAATATTGAGGCATGATCTTGTCAGAAATGAAGGCTTGAATCCGCTCATTCATTTCATGGTTCAACTGTATATGGACCTGACTGAAATCACTGCTTTCCGTTAACGATTTAGAGCAATCTCTCAGTAATTCAGGAATTTTAGAAGAAAGCTGACTTTTCACTTCATCCTTAAGCACACGGTACGACCTTATGATATTTTCACTTTTTTCTTTTTCTAAATCAGCCAGTTGATTGACCGCACCATTCAATTTGACTTCCATCTGTTCATTCCAAGAGATGGAATGCTCGCATTTCCGTTCATTGGCTGTCCGTTTTTCTAACAGATAAGATAAAGTTTTACGAATGAAAGCAAGGATTTTTTCAGATCTTCTTTCTTTCCAATTATCATCTTGATAATTCGATTGAAGGAATGCAGAAAGGTCATTCAACTGCTGCTTGCTGTCATAAAGTTTAGAGAAAGCGAACACTTTCGCATTCGGGAAATATGCATTCACTTTATCCCATGTTTCGTCTTCCATCCGGACCGCGACTTGATCACTGTATATCGTATCCATTTTATTTAATAAGAAATGAATCGGCAGTTTCGGAGCCATCATTTGAATTTCCAATAACAGGTCCCGTTCACTACCGGTGAAAGGCGCCCGGGCATCAAGAACGAACATCAGGCCATCACTGCCATGTAAATAGCCTTGGAAATCCGATTCCACGCTTTTTTCCCCATTGAACCCCGGTGTATCCAATAATCGCAGACGATTATTTCTAAGATAGTCACTAATAAGCGTCACATCGACAATAGTCCCGCGCTGGCGGCGTGTTTCATCCAATTCAGTTAGCTCCATGACAACCTTGCTATCTGTATCGGTAATTTCAAGGATTTCCAAATCATCCCCGTCTTTGACGCTGACTAGTGAAGAATGATCTTCGGCAGCGATGCTCTCGCCAACTATTGACTGTATAAAGGATGTCTTGCCATTTCCTGTACTTCCCACAAGAAGAAGATTGAAATTTCCGGTATCCTTAAGCCCCTCGACCATCCATTTAAGCTTATTGCCAACCCTTAAATCATTCTCTTCAGCCCATTGGATGATAGAATTGAACAGTTTCTCTCCCGCTTCCAGTCCGCCTCCCAATTTAGGCGATTTCGAAAGCAGGCTTTCTGCATCCTGAATGACCAGCGCATTAATCGTATCCGGGAAGATTTCATTCCAGGACAGCGCGGATGCCGCCGCAAACAGCGAAAGCTCCCCATCTGCGATTTTCAGCCAGTTTTCCAGCAACCTTGGCACGACAGGGCTTAAATCTTTGATTAGGTGCGTTCCTTCCAACAGACCTGCATATGCATCCCTGTAATAGACGGAAAGCTCATCCCATACATCCCCTTGGTTTAATTCGATGGTATCTATCAAGTTATTAATCACTCTTAGCCATTCAAAATAAGAATCGGTATATTTATAATTTTTCCAGAGGGCAACCGTCACCTTTTCGAAACGACCCTGGTCAAGTGTGTATAGCGAACCAAGGACAGTTGAAAAGTAGTCCGGATCCATCGATTGGGCAACCCCCTGCTGGATATACGTTTTCAGCACATCGAACCAGCCCATTGATTCTGTACGGATACTTTCATTCGCCGCTAATACCACCGCACTGTTCCAATCCTTTTGTTCTTCAAAAAAGGCTCGTGCGATTTCCGTGACATTCGGATAGTCAGGTTGAAACTCTACTGCTTCTTTCACGACTTTGGAAGCCAAATCATTTCTAGATTCAACTATGTACAGGGAAAACAGTTGCAAAAGAACCTCCGTTTTCAAAACCGCTTCATTCGTATCGACGGATTTATAAATATCCTCTGCGGTTGAATACATTTCCAGTTCAAAATAAGCATCAGCGATGTTTTTCTTCGCCCATGAACCAAGTTCACCTTCTATGTTTTCCCATTTAAAAATGGCTGCTTCAAAGTCATGGTGCTGAAAGTATACTTCACCTTGAGCGAATCGAATTGCCGTTAAATCCGCTCTTTCTTTTTTTTGTTCCACGAGAAACATTTCACCCAAAGCTTGAATGGGGTGTTTCCTTGTATCCTCAATCATCGTTTCATAATATTTTTTCCCGATCAGCCGTTCGTCCATCTTTATTCCCCCGATATATTTCATATTTTCAATTAAAGGATAATCACTAATTTGAAAAGCAGTCAAGAAGCCCTAACATGCAATTAATAGGTTCCTTTAGTTAAGAAAATCATTTGTAAAACCTTAAAATGTTATTTTAACAAAACAATATGGTAACAACATGTCACCACTCTTACAATTTTAAAACAGAAACGAATGGAACTGTAATGATTTTAATGAACCGATACAGAGATGTCATTTCCATATTCGAGAAATTATGTTTTTTCTAGTTTAACCGGTATCTAAAAAGTTTAGCGAACCATTCTTTATACATCTAAATTACCAGAAGTCCAGCCCTTTAACTACCTAAAACTAAAAACGGTAATAAGACAAATCCTCTACCCCACTCATTACTAATATCCCATTTAATCGTTCATATAAAAAAGCAGCACCCTCATTCGTGAAAGGTAACTGCTCTCTGATAAGCTCCGAACAGTCATTGTCCTTTGACAAATTAGGATTATACCCCTGTACGCTTACGTTGGTTATTTGGCTTTTTGGTCAACTGGCTTTTAAGCTGTTTCGTTTTCTTCACTACGCCGGTTTCCAGTTTATCTTTACTTGATCCTGCTTGCTTTTGAGCCAGTTTTTGTTTGACTGCATCCGCCAGGCTTAACTTTTTATTTTCAGACATAATGTTGTCTCCTTTAGTGTTCTGCCTTCTATTATAATATAGTTGCGGTTAGAAAGATAATAGGGAGTTATATCCGATTCTTTTTGCAAAAAATACCCCTCGATAAAGGAAGTTTCGCCAACGGAGGACTAATTCCCTGCTTAAAAGGAATAATGAAATGATAAATTATGTTGACTTCATAATCAGAATTTGCTAAATTATCTTTATATTATAAAATCTATGAAGAGAAAGAGTAAGATTAGTACCCTGTTCCACAGAGAGTCGACATTTGGTGGAAGTCGATGTCCAAGGCCTATCCGAAAATCATCTCTGAGATGCAAAGCTGAAAATGCAGTAGGCTTTGACGGGTTTCCGCCGTTACAATGGATCACGTATGAATTCGTACGTTGACTGAGTGCCGCAGCTTCTTATGAAGTGCGGAATATGGGTGGTAACGCGAGCACAAACTCGTCCCTGATTTTCAGGGGCGAGTTTTTTATTTGCACAAAACACTTAAAATAGCCTTTTTCAGGCCAGTCGGCGGGAGTTATCATTTTAAAAAAAGGAGAATCACCATGAAAAAAACAGACACATTATTTATCGGCCTAATGCTTTTCTCAATGTTCTTCGGAGCGGGGAATCTTATATTCCCCCCATTTTTAGGGGCGTCTTCGGGAACTTCTTTTTGGCCAGCCATTACCGGTTTTATCGCCACTGGAGTCGGCCTGCCAATTTTAGTGCTTCTCGCCGTCTCACTTGTTAAAGGCGGGGCACAAACTATCGGGGCACGTGTACATCCTCTATTCAGCACGTTGTTCATGGTTGTCATTTATTTAAGCATCGGACCTTTTCTAGCCATTCCACGGAATGCGAATGTCGCCTATGAAATGGGCTTCAAGCCATATCTTGGTGACTCAATGAATCAATCCCTGTTCCTATTCATATTCACAACCATATTTTTCATCATCGTTTATGCCATTTCATTGAATCCAAAAAAAATGGAAACCTTCATGGGACGCTGGATTACACCTATTCTGCTTTTGTCCATGGTCATTCTCTGTGTTGTCGGATTCGTAAAGCTTGATGCTCCATTCAAAGCTCCAACAGACGCATATGCAGCAGGAGCATTTTCGAAAGGGTTCATTGAAGGGTACAACACGATGGATGCTTTAGCTGCCCTGGCATTTGGGATCGTCATCCTTACTTCAATCCAGCAAAGAGGGATTTCCGATCGAAAACAATTGACGAGATATACAGTAAAAGCGGGTCTCATCGCTGGTGTATTGCTTTCATTAGTCTATATCTCCTTAGGTATAATGGGAGCACGCATGGCAGCCGATGGGTCATTCGAAAACGGAACGGATATCCTCACAGTCGCATCCACCCTTTTACTTGGAACTGGCGGGAAGGCCCTTCTCGGCATCATTTTCACTTTAGCATGTTTCACCACCGTCGTCGGATTGACGACCGCTTGCGGACAGTACTTCTCGAAACTTTTTCCCAAGCTGAACTACAAAAGCGTCATTCTGATTGTAACAATCGTCGGTTTCATCCTTTCAAATATGGGTCTGAATCAAATTCTGAAAGTATCGGTACCATTCCTTGTGATGGCTTATCCGTTAACGATCGTCCTGATTGTCCTGACATTCTTCAGCCGTCATTTCAAAAACCCGAAGAAGGTTTATCGCAGTGCAATAACTTTCACAGGAGTTTTCGCCTTGATGGATGGGCTGAATGCTTTCGGCTTACAATTAGGACCCGTGCAAACCTTGACTGATGTCCTTCCCCTTTCCGCTTACGGCATGGAGTGGGTCATCCCTGCTCTCGTCGGTACAGCCCTTGGCATTCTGCTCAGTCAAATCGGACAAACAGCTCCAGCTGAGGAGTTGGAAATCAAAACATTATTATAATGAGGGAAGCAGATGATTTTACAGATCATCTGCTTATTTTTTGGACGGCCTGCATTGCTTTATTTTGGAAAACACCATCCACTTTTTGTTATGATGGGGTTAAAGGAGATGATCTGTAATATGTCTAAACAAACCCGTATTGGTAAAACAGATTTGCATGTAAATCCGATTGGCCTTGGAACGAATGCCATTGGCGGACATAACCTATTTCCTAATCTAAGCGAGGATACAGGAAGGGACGTCTTGAGAACGGCACTTGATGAAGGAATTAACTTTTGGGATACAGCTTACATTTACGGTCCGGAGCGCTCAGAAGAACTTATCGGTGAAATCCTTAAAGAGAGTCGCAAACGCGAGGATATCGTACTTGCCACTAAAGGGGCACATAAATTTTCCGATGGCAATATCGTCTTTGATAACTCTCCGGCTTTTCTGAAAAATGCCGTGGATTCGAGTCTAAAAAGGCTCCAAACAGACTACATCGACTTATTCTATATCCATTTCCCTGATGAGGGTACTCCTAAAGATGAAGCAGTAGGTGCCTTAAAGGAATTGAAGGATGCAGGCAAAATCAAGTCAATCGGAGTCTCGAACTTTTCGTTCGAACAATTGAAGGAAGCGAATAAAGACGGCTATGTCGATGTCCTGCAATCCGAGTACAATCTATTCAAACGGGAGGCAGAACAAGACCTACTGCCATATACAGCCGAAAATAATATATCCTTCATTCCTTATTTCCCCCTTGCTTCCGGTCTTCTCGGCGGCAAATATAATCAAGAATCAACATTCGAGGACGGCCGGGCAAAAAGTCCGCTTTTCCAAGGACAAGCCTTTGTAAGCAACCTGCAAAAAGTGGAAGAGGTACGGGCGATCGCCAACAGGAAGCATGCCGATGTCGCCGATGTGGTACTAGCTTGGTATTTAACTCGGCACTCGGTAGATGTCCTGATTCCCGGAGCGAAAAAGCCAGAACAGGTCACACGCAACTTAAAAGCATTGGATGTCAATCTAACCATGGATGAAATCGCCGAAATCAGTGCCATTTTCGCTTAGTATATAGAAGGAAAGGCTGTTCAGCACTGTTGAGCAGCCTTTTCTTGATTTATCCCATCTTCATTCCTAACCTGTGGTTCCAAGCTCCCTATTAATTGAACGTCTTACATTACTAGATGATTAGGATCTTCTATTTCGCTATATTTAGTGAATATTCCACCAATTAAGGAAGAGGAAGCCTGATGAAAAAATCTATTGTTATTTTATTTTTTCTCATCTTGGCCAATCTGTTCTGGGCCGGTAATTACATTTTCGACAATGGATTCAAAAGCCATATTGGAGGAGTGTATGGAAAGAATGGAGATTGCTGTTAAAGGAGAAAATTTCAGCCCTCCATGCACTCGGACTTATCATATCTTTATTGACACCTTCTGGATATTTTTCAGCTCACCACAGCCGTTTCCGTATTTCTCGGATTGATTCTCGTCGCTCCATTTGCCATTGACTCGGGATTGAATCTTGATTTAAGCAGTAAAACAAGCACAAGACTCATATACATTGGAATCTTCCCATCTGTTGGCCCCTTTATTTTCTGGAATATTTCCCTTCGTCATATCAATGCAAGCCAGGCTGGAATTTATCTAAATCTGATTGCTGTTTTTACCGCCATTCTTAACCTACTTTTAGGTCAACTGATTACTTTGGTCCAACTCCTGGACGGTCTCCTTGCCTTCATTGGTGTCTATCTGACAAGTAAAAAGAAAAAAGAATACCCGGCTGCCGTCATGAAAAACCTGTAAAAAATGTACAGAATTTCAAACCTCCTAACGCTTTCTTGTCTTTTCCCCTTGTCTACCCAGCATGATTTACGTTATCCTTTAAAGAAGAAAATCTGAATGCAAAGGTGTGCTTTAGTTGAGGATCAATAAATATATCAGTGAATCCGGAATTACCTCGAGACGAGGCGCAGATAAATGGATAGCCGATGGCCGTGTGACGATTAATGGCACAGTTGCTGAGCTTGGCAGTCAAGCTGAACCCGGGGATGATGTTCGTGTAGATGGCAAGCCAATAAAAGTGGAACAGCAAAATGTCTATATTGCACTGAATAAACCGATAGGGATTACAAGTACGACGGAAAAACACATTAAAGGGAATATTGTTGATTTTGTAAATCATCCGCTTCGCATTTTTCATATCGGACGGCTGGACAAAGACTCTAGTGGACTGATCCTGCTTACGAATGATGGAGACATCGTAAATGAAATCCTTCGTGCAGAAAACAAACATGAAAAGGAATATATCGTAACCGTGGATAAGCCACTTACCGCTTCCTTCATTCAAGATATGTCATCCGGCGTGGAGATTTTGGATACGAAAACACTTCCATGTAAGGTTAAGCAATTGACCAAATATACATTCAACATCACCTTGATGCAAGGATTGAACAGACAAATCCGCCGTATGTGCTCAGCACTCGGTTATGAGGTCCGTGATTTACATCGAATCCGAATCATGAATATCCATTTGGACGGACTGGCGCTCGGACAATGGCGCGACCTGACCAAAGATGAATTATCGGAACTATTCAAGGAGTTGGATTATACCCCTAGGCAGAGATAACTATTGAGATGCTCCCAGAATTCAGGGGGCATCGTTTTTTAATTTCAGAACATTTTTCAGCAATAATTTGCTATTTTGTTCTTTTTGGGTACTTTTACTCGTGAGTTTTGCACTTTTACTCGTGAATTTCGCACTTTTACTCGTGCGTTTTGCACTTTACTCGTGAGTTTCGCACTTTTACTCGTGAATTCCGCTCATTTACTCGTGAGTTTCGCACTTTTACTCGTGAGTTTTGCACTTTTACTCGTGAATTCCACTTTACTAGTGAATTCCACTTTTAATGGCCAAATCGAGTAGGGGGAAAATAAGTTTATTTTCGCCCCTCTCACAACACCGTACGTACGGTTCGCGTATACGGCGTTTCAATTTATATCACAGTGTGTACTTTTAGATAATGTTCTAAAGCAGAGGGGACTCCCCTCTGCTTTAGACTTTTGTTTGAGATTGCTCTTTGGACGACTTTGGATAATCCTATGAATCGGTAACCTTTTCGACAGTAGGTTAATCCTTTCGCTTCTTCCTCCGGAATTCCTAGTTGAATAAGCGATTTAATTTGTTTCTTTGCTACTTTCCATTGTTTCCATATGATGACCCTAACTCTAGAGCGAAGCTTTGTGTCTATTCGTTCCGTCATTTTTTTCATGTTTGCCACTCTGAAGTAGTTTACCCATCCAACTATTACTTGGTTCAATTTCAATATTCGGTAGTCTAGTGGAACATTCCAATTTCGCTTTGTCAGTTGTCGAAGTTTCCTTTGAAACTTCTGTACAGAACTTGGATGAGGTTTCACTTTGTAGTTGTTGTTATTAGTGTCATAATAATACCCAAATCCTAAGAATTTCAACTCTTTTGGACGTGAGATTCTACTCTTCTCTACATTGACTATCAGGCCTAATTTCTCTTCTATAAATCTCACGATTGTGCTCATTACTCGGTTCGCTGCCTTTTCACTTTTCACAAAGATAAGGGCATCGTCAGCGTACCTCACGAACCTTAGTCCTCTTTTCTCCAGTTCCTTATCAAGTTCGTTCAACATTATATTACTTAATAGTGGACTGAGGTTGCCTCCTTGCGGAGTACCGACAGGTGTGTCTTCATATTTTCCATTCACCATGACTCCACTGACTAAGTATTTTCTGATTAACGAGATGACATTTCCGTCTTTTATTGTGTTGGATATGATTCTCATGAGTTTATCGTGATGGACGGTATCGAAGAATCTTTCAAGATCAATGTCGACTACCCAATCATGTTCATCATTCAGAAACTCCAGGCTTTTAATTATCGCCATTTCACAACTTCTTTTTGGTCTGAAACCGTAACTGAATTCACTGAATTGCTTTTCAAATAGTGGACTGAGAACTTGATGAATGGCTTGTTGAACGACTCTATCCACTACTGTTGGTATTCCCAATTTGCGCATCTTTCCATTTTCTTTTGGGATCTCCACTCTTAAGGCAGCTTGTGGTTGGTATTTTCTTGTTCTGATGCGCTGACGCAGTTCATCTTTGTTCTCTTTCAGGTATTGCTTTAGTTCGTCGACTGTTACTCCGTCGACCCCACTTGCACCTTTATTTTTATAGACACGTATGTAGGCTTCGTTCATATTTTTATTACTTAGGATTTGTTCTAAAAGTTCCACACTCGTTTCTCCTTTCCTCTCACGTAGTAAGTGATATCTCCATTTTGGTTATTCTTTGAGGTACGCTCATACTTTCACCATTAACACATTCGGAGTTCGTCACTTACGCATTCGTGGCGTTGAAACACTATAAATTGTTCAGCCCTTCATGAAATTATTTCATTACTATGGCTTCTGCTGACTTCTTGCGACTAACCTTTTTCGACTGTACTTCTGTACATCCGCAAGACCTCCCAGGGTAAGACACCTATCTTTCCTCTTTTACTCGCCTGATTTACTCTATAAAGTTACGCACATCTTTTGGACTTTAACTTGTCTTGGAGTTTAATCCCTTTATAGAGCCTTAGTATCAGATTCCTGTTCGTCGAGCCAAGATTTTATTCCACGCTTCCTCCAGCCCTTACCTCACGATAAGTACCTTGCGCTTCCTTAGTGGTTGGTCGATGTGTACCCCCACAGTGGACTTTCACCACCTAGATAGTTGCCATGCCTGGCACACAATAAAAAGCAACCTCTAATAGGCTGCTCGTAATCGGCTATAAAATTATACCCACCATAAATCAGTTGGACTTTCGTTGATGAGGACAGTTTTTAAATTGGTTACCGCCCGTTGAAATCCTTCTTCGACTGACATCAGCGGATCTTCGTGTTCGATGCTGACGACGTAATCGTAACCGTATGTGCGAAGGGCGCTCATGATGTCGGACCAATCTTGCAGGCTGTGTCCGCATCCTACTGAGCGAAAGTTCCAGGCGCGGCTTTGGACATTTCCATATGGCTGCATGTCGGTTAATCCATACATATTGATATTATCCTGATCCAAGTATGTGTCTTTTGCGTGGAAGTGGTAGATTGCCCCCGCTTTCCCTAGAATTTTGATGGCTCCGACTGGCTCGATGCCCTGCCACCAAAGATGGCTTGGATCAAGGTTGGCTCCTATTGCATCCGATGTAGCTTCCCGCAGTTTTAACAAGGTGTAGGGTGTGTGAACGAGAAAACCACCGTGCAGTTCAAGTCCAATTTTTATATTGTGTTCATCGGCAATGGCAGCTACTTTTTTCCAATAGGGGATCAATTTTTCTTCCCATTGCCATTTCAGCACATCTGTATACTCATTGGGCCATGGGGCGACAGGCCAGTTTGGATATTTAGCTCCTTCGTGATCACCAGCTGTACCAGAAAAAGTATTGACGACCGGGACATTTAGTAAGGATGCAAGCTTGATTGTTTTAATCAATGTTTCATCACTTTCTTTGGCGAACGCTTTATCTGGAGAGATCGGATTGCCGTGGCAGCTGAATGCACTGATCGTTAATCCTCTCGTTTGAACGGATTCCAGGTATTTTTGGCGCTTTTCTTCACTATCCAGCAGTTCATCGAGTGGACAATGGATATTGCCTGGATACCCGCCTGTACCGATTTCAACTGTTTTTAATCCGGAATCCGCAACATAATCAAGCATATCCTCGAATGATTTTTGAGCAAATAGCACGGTAAAAACCCCTAATTTCACAAGCCCCACCTCACCTTTTCTTTAGTTTATGCTCATGACCTTCCCACTTGCCGAGCTTTGATAAATGGCTTCGATTATTTTTGAAACTTTCATGGCTTCCGATGGTTTTACCAATGGTTCCACCAATCCTAGGCAGCTGTCAATAAAGTTCTCTGCCTGCTGCAGGTCTGGTGTATCCTCCCCAGGCATCCATACTGCCTCACTATTTAATAGCATGCCGTGCTTAGCCTGATTCAAGACTAATGGGAACACATCAAGTCCGCCCTGTGTTCCGGATAAACTCAAAACAGTTGCTTCTTCACGGATATTCGCGGCCCAAGAAGTTTCGAATAATAAAGATGCTCCGTTGGCAAATTTGATATAAGCCGTGGCATGGTCATCCACTTCAAATACCGATGCATCGAAATTCCCCCATAGATTGACCTGATCGACACCCTTACTGACATAATTATATGTCGAACCTACGATTTCAATCGGTTCTGGGTCATCCATCAGCCATAAAGCCAAATCAAGCAAATGGCAGCCGTAGTCGATTACGCTTCCCCCGCCTTGCAATTCTTTGCTTGTAAATACTCCCCAGCCAGGGACTTTTCGGCGTCTGATTGCCTGTACACGCGCTACATATGGCTCACCGATTTCACCGGCCTGAATCATTTTCTTTGCAGCCTGGGCTTCCTTCATGAAGCGGTAATGATAAGCAGTCGATAACACTTTACCCGATATGTTTGCAGCCTCGGTTATTGCCTTACATTCCTCAGTTGTAATGGCCATCGGCTTTTCGCATAACACATGTACACCCGCTTGCAGGGCAGCAATTGAAATCTCCGCATGGAACTTATTTGGCGTTGCAATCGTAACAGCATCCACTTCAGCAAACATTTCTTCATAATTGGTGAAAACCTTTTCGATATGAAATTCACGTGCCACTTCTCGCGCCTTCATTTCATCTATATCCTGGATGGCGTATAAAACTACCTTATCTTGAAATTTTTGAAAAGCTGGGATATGCCTTTTTTGGGCAATTCCGCCAGCACCGATAATACCCATTTTTAATTTGTACATGATGACTATAAACCCCTTTATAAGCGGATGATTTTTCGGGATGTATTTGATTCCATCGCGCCAAGAATGACTTTTAATGATTTTAACCCTTCAACTCCGGAGACAAGAGGCTCCTCATTGTTCACCACACATTTTACAAAGTGGCTGATCACTTCGGAATCATGCTGTCCATCAGAATCATTTGTCTGGATGCATCCTAATTGGATGGTTTCTGTCTTTCCATCATCATGATGGATGATCAGTGAGTATTTCGGATCGTCTTCAAGGCGCAATACCGCTTTTTCCGTATAAATGACCGTCGCATTATCTTCTTTTGCATAAGACCAGCTGGCGGTAAGAGTACCGATGATACCGCTCTCCGTCCGGAGAATACAGGCCGCACTGTCATCAACGTCTGTGTTCTTCTTGGCAGTCGTTTCCACAAAGGCTCCCACTTCAACAAATTCCTCTCCAAGGAGATACCTTAATAAATCAGCTTTATGGACGCCTAAGTCGCCCATTGCACC
Source organism: Peribacillus sp. YIM B13482 (assembly GCF_042787975.1). NCBI lineage: Bacteria > Bacillati > Bacillota > Bacilli > Caryophanales > Bacillaceae > Peribacillus > Peribacillus sp. YIM B13482. Next base: position 24,136 of record NZ_JBHZPF010000011.1, on the reverse strand, counting down.
AATGACTGCCTGATCCTTTTTAAAAAACCAGCTTTCCCGTCCGTCCACGCTCCAGGTTTCTGGCCCGGAATGTCCAAAGGCCGTCCGGAAGCTATAGACTTTTCCTAGCTTCCCACTCTCAATAAGCTGTTTCGCTTTTTGATGCGAAGGAACAAAACGCTGATTATGACCAATCATTAGTATTTTTCCGCTTTTCGCTGAAGCTTCATTCATTTTTTCAGCTTCATCTAAAGAAGTGGCCATTGGTTTTTCACAAAGGACATGCTTACCTGCTTCCAAGGCCGCAACTGTGATGCCTGCATGCAGGTAATTCGGTGTACATACACTGATCGCTTCAATCTCCTCATTTTTCAAAAGTTCTATATAATTAGTATATGCTTGGGCGCCATACCTTTGTGCTGCTGCATTCGCCCGGTCTGGCACAATATCACAAACGGCAATGATTTCAGTTTCCTTATGTGCATCATACTCCGGAAAATGCCTATTTTTTGCGATACTCCCGCATCCAATGACTCCTACCTTCACTTTGCCCATTCTGTTCTCTCCTTCACTTCAGCTCTTTGTTGATATGGATTCCAACGGTTCGGCTTTCCCATAGTTCGTTACCATTCCAAATTCTGGCTTGACCCAATCAACGGCATTCTTAATTACCCGTTGAATCTCTGGATTATGGAAAGTCGGATATGTTTCATGACCTGGACGGAAATAGAAAATCCTTCCTTTTCCCCGCTGATACGTGCAACCGCTTCTGAAGATCTCCCCGCCTTCAAACCAACTGACGAATATTAATTGATCTGGTGCAGGAATATCAAAATGTTCCCCATACATCTCTTCCTTCTCAAGCTCTATATATTCCCCGATTCCATCAACGATCGGATGACTGGGATCGACAACCCAGAGCCTTTCCCTCTCATCCGCCACCCGCCATTTCAAATCGCAAGTCGTGCCCATTAACTGTTTGAAGATTTTAGAGAAATGACCAGAATGAAGGACGATGAGACCCATTCCCTCGAGAACCCGCTTCTGAACCCTCGTAACAATTTCATCCTGAACTTCATCATGTGCTACATGTCCCCACCATAGAAGTACATCCGTTCGTTTCAGTGCTTCTTCGGTTAATCCATGCTCTTCTTCATCGAGAGTGGCCGTCCTCACTTCGACCTGCTCGCTTTGTAAAAAGCCGGAAATTGCCCCATGGATTCCATCTGGATATACTTCGGCTACTTCAGGCTTGGTTTTCTCGTGGCGAAACTCATTCCATACTAGGACTCTCATGAACAATCTCCTCCATATCAATTTGTCGGCATCTTGCTCCTGCTCGTATGTTAACTATTACCTCTTTATTCGTAACGCAAACGTTTGCGTTAAACGTGATCAAACCTTAGTCGATTATCAGATCATACTTATTGGCTTATAGAAAGTTGAATTTTCAAAAAAAATAGTGATAATCTATATTGTAAATTTATGTTAGCAAAAATCAAGCTTTAATTAGTAAAACATTTCTACATTTTTCATTTAATTTCCTTTTCGGCAACAAAATGCGACTCTCGCTTTATGATTTTGGTAGGGATACTTATACTTTTTTCCATCATTTCAGGATTTGCAATGAGATCGAACACGCATTTTGCCGCCTCATACCCTAACTGATACGTATGGATATCAACCGTTGTAAGCGGCGTACTTAAAAATTCTATGAATTCTGAGTGATTAAAACAGACGACACTAATTTGCTCCGGCACTTTCAAGTTCTTTTCAGCTAAAACTCCAAGCAAAAGAACTCCCAATAAAAGATCCATAACCAAAAAAGCGGTTGGAGCCTTACTTAATTCCAGCAATTCATCAATCGCCTTTATTCCATCTGTTCGATTTAAAGGGATCAATTTGATATATTCCTGTGGCACATCTAATCCAGCCTGCTCCATCGCTTGTTGAAACCCTGTCAAGCGGGCTTGAATCACTTCAAACTCTGGACTGCCTCCTAAAAAGGCGATTCGCTCATGTCCAAGGCTGATTACAAACTCCGATACTTCCCTGGCCGCTTGAACATTATCGTTATCAATGAATGTGATGCCGCCGACGTTCGTACTTGGCTTCCCTATCAAAACAAACGGAAAGCCTTGCTTTATTAAATACGGCACTACTTTATCGTCCTTTTTAGAGTATAAAACAATCATGCCATCCACTCTTCTGCCCTGAACCATTTTCACGACATCCTCAAAGATGGCATCTTCCGTCTCGCCGGTTGTCAGAGAAAGGCTGTACCCCTCTTTATTGCAGAAATCCCCGATGCCTCGGATCACTTCTGGAAAAAAGGGATTATAAAGTGATTCCCTTGCGGAACTTTTCATGACGATTCCAATGGCTTTTGTGGACTTCGTGACTAAGTTGCGGGCATTTTCATTCATATGATAGCCCATTTCTTTTAATACCTTGCGTACCTTACGCTTTGTCTTTTCACTTATTGTCGGGCTGTTATGAATTACACGCGATACCGTTGATGGAGCGACATTCGCTTTTTTGGCAACGTCCTTTATTGTAACAGACATATTCATCACCACTTCCCGTTCACCGCATATGGTTTAATATTCCCTATATTTAAATAGTTATTTAACGGCTCCATCTGCAATTCCTTTGATAATTTGCCTTTGAGCAAAAAAATACGCAATGATGACTGGAATGATGGATAAAGTAAGTCCAGCCAAGGCAAGATGCCATTGTTTCGTATATTGCCCGAAAAAGAAGAACAATTTAAGCGGAATGGTCTCCGATCCCTCGCCACCAATAACAAGGGATGGCAACAAATAGTCATTCCATATCCAAATGACATTTAAGATCCCAACTGTAATGGACATCGGTTTTAATAATGGAAAGATGATATGCCAAAATACTTGAAACCGGTTAGCACCATCAATTTTAGCTGCTTCATCAAGAGAGATGGGAATCCCTTTTAATGTACCATGGTATAGGAATATGGAAAGACTGCAGCCAAAACCTAAATACATGAAAATCAGTCCGGCCTTGTTCAACATCCCCAGCTGACCAAATTGGGCAACAAGCGGTATCATCACAGACTGAAACGGAATCAACATGGCTGCTACAAACACAAAGAAAAGCAAGGAACTTATTTTACTTTTGTTTCGGGAAAGTGCATATGCGGCCATCGCAGAAAAGATGATAATAATGACTACACTGACGCCCGATATCAATAAAGAATTGAATAAAGTCCGGAGGAAATCCAATTGCTCGAAAGCTTGAATGAAGTTTTCGAATGTCCAGGTTTCAGGCAGTCCCAGTGTATCGGCAAATATATCCCGCTTCATTTTAAAAGCATTGACAATCATTAAATAAAACGGAGTGAGCCATATTACGGCTAAAATGAAACCGATGAATCCAACCAGCCATAGCTTCCATTTTTTTCTCATTACAGCTCAACCTCCCTTTTCTTATTGATATACACTTGTGTTAAAGAAACTGCTGCCACAATTACGAAAAAGATTACGGCTTTTGCCTGTGCATATGCCATATCATTTTCGGTGAAAGCGGATTTTACAATGTTCATCGCGACCATTTCGGTTGAATTATAGGGAGCTCCGTTCGTCAAAGAAAGATTTTGATCATAAATCTTGAACGAGTGGGACAGCGTCAAAAACAAACTGACGGTAAAAGCAGGTGCCACAAGCGGGAAGGTGATATGGCGAAAGCGCTGGAAGCTGTTAGCCCCATCAATTTTTGCCGCTTCGATCAAGTCTTCAGGAACAGCCTGCAGATATGCAATATAAATGATCATGATATACCCGGCCATTTGCCAAGACGTTAATATGATCAATCCCCAAAAACCTGTTTCTGTCGTTGATAACCATCCATTAAATGCCTCGATCCCAGTCAAGTCACCAATCGCACCAAAGACCTTAATGAAAATGAACTGCCAAATAAAACCTAGGATCAAGCCGCCAATTAAATTGGGCATAAAGAAAACTGTCCGCAGTATGTTGCTTGATTTGATTTTCGATGTCACGATAAGAGCCAAACTTAAACCGATGACATTGATTACAACAATTGCCGCTACGGAAAATTTAATGGTGAACCAAAATGTATCCAGAAACCCTCTATCCGTAAACAAACCCATATAATTCTTAAGACCGATGAAAGCTGGCGTCCCTAGACCGTTCCAATTCGTAAAGGAATAATAAAATCCGTAGATGAGTGGCACGATCACCACCAAAATGAGTGCAGCAAGAACAGGTGTCAAAAACAGCCAATATGCGGCATCCCGATTCCTCAACGAAACCGACCTCCTTGAAATGATTTAATAGATAACGGATTTCAAAATATATTAAAAATCATCGATCATGACTAGTTAGTAAATGATGTATACCTTATTTACGCAATTTCCCTTAGCTACTTTCTTGTAACAGGAACAACCAATCGACACCCTTTTCATGCCGATTGGTCATTTGCCATTCCGAACACTTACTTGCTATGAATCTTCTCCCAATTTTCAATGTTCTGTTGGACAAGTTCATCCCACGTCAATTTACCAGTTACGTACTTTTGGACACTTGCACCAAGGTCATCATTCCAACCAACCGGATATCCATTAAACACCCAACCAATCGTGTTTCCATCTTGGGAGTATTTATAAATTTCTTTTGAAATTGGATCGGCTATTTTTTCTACATCATATCCTTCATAAGCAGGAATGAATTTAAAATCTTCCAAAACGGCTTTTTTCCCTTCTTCAGATGTATACATCCAGTCGAGGAACTTCTTCGCTTCTTCCTGTACCTTTTCATCCGATTTCTTGTTCACTGCCCAATAGTTCGGTACGCCGACCGGCATTCCTGCTTTGTCTCCATTAGGAATCGGAATGATACCAATGCCTTTTTCCGCTAATTCCGGGTCCATATCATATACTGTGTTATACACCCAGTTACCTTGCTGAATGATTGCAACCTTTTCAAGGGAGAACAACTCTTCCACTTGTTGGGAGTAATCAAGACTTGTTGTCGGCTGGACGGAATATTTATTTTGGATATCGACCATTTGTTTAAACTTGTCACCATCCGTGAATTTAACAGTTGGAGACTTGCTTGCTTTTAACACATTCCCATCAAACTCCGGCGCTAAGAATACATTGGATAAATGGTTTCCTGTCACCCACTTCTCTTTAACCGGGTAAGCGAAAACTGCATCGATTTTCAATTTGTCTTTCTGTGAATCCATTTTCTTAACTGCCGCCTCTAATGCTGCATAACTTGTAATTTCTTTAGGATTGATTCCGGCTTCCTTAAATATCCGTTTGTTATAAATCAAGCCGTATCCTTCCTGGTTAAATGGAAGTCCAAGAACTTGCCCGTCCTCTTCCACGCCATCCAAAGTGCCATCAAGTGCTGCTGCCGCTGCCTTCGTGTCCTTTAAATCTAATAATCTATCTTTATATTGTTTGACATCTACCGGTCCGCCAATGTTAAAAACCGCTGGCTCCTCACCTGAAGCGAACTTTGCCGTAATGGCTGATTTATAATCATTTCCACCGCCAACTGTCGATATCTTGATCTTCACATCTGGATTTTCTTTTTCATATTGTTTCACCAATGCCTCGAATTGCGACTTGAATTCTACCTTGAATTGAAAAATATCCAGAGTCACTTTATCCTTAGAGTCGCTGTTTCCACCAGTAGAAGAAGAGCATCCAGCCAAAATCACACTAAAAATTAATAAAACAGAAAAGATTCCCCCGTACCATTTTTTACGATTCATGCCTACCGACTCTCCCTTTTTTCATAATATTCATGCAATTTTAAGAAAACGTTTGCATAAAATAGTAAAATAAAAACCTTTCGTTCTACGATATGAATAGTCTATCGTACTTCTTTTACATCACCTCCTCACAAACTCTTTTGCAAACGTTTACATTTATGCGCTTTATATTACCACCAAATTCCATACTTTACAATTAAATTGTAGTATATTGTAAAAAAAGGATGTTTAAAACCTTCTCAATCTAATTATATGATTCAGAAACCATTGATTATTCCTTTAAACGATTATAAAAACTTTTTTTTGTACGGGCCATTTTCACCTCTGACATTAGTACCCAAAAAGGGAAAACCAACGGTCCCCCTCTTTTCACTTCAATACCATCTGTACATTGGATGAACCATATTCATCTTTCAGTTCATAATATTTATCGCTTGCCTGTCCAAATTCTTTAAACACACCACTAATGATCAATTCATTCGTTTCCTTATCAACTACACTGTACTTGATATTGCTTTTCCCAAACTTTCTGTCATCCACTTTTAAAAGGATCATCTTAGACACCTCCATATTTAATGGCTGCATTCCTCAGGGTGTGTGGTTTCTTACTTACATAATATAACAAATTATTCGGAATTCACAGATTTTTTTACATTGCAAAATAAAAAAGCCTATTAGGCCTTTTCATTTCGAACTAACCAATCGCTTCAGGACTTCGAGATATCCAGGAATCCTTCACCAAATACATCCCGAACGTCATGTATGGCGATAAAAGCATTGCTATCCGTTGACTGCACAATTCTCTTTAACTTGAGCACCTCTTGCTTACTTATAACGATATATAAAATATCCTTGGATGCTTTTGTATAGTATCCATGACCGCTAAAAACGGTTACACCTCGGTCCATCAATACCGTCACTTGTTTTGCAATCTGGTCCGCTTCATTTGATATGATGGTAATCGCTTTTTTCGGGTTCAATCCCTCAATAATGAATTCCATCGTTTTTGTTCCAATATAAAGCATTAGGATAGTAAGCATCAGACCTTCTGCGCCAATGATGAAATAAGATGAGAACGCAACGATTAAATCGAAAAACAGAAGTCCATAACTTAAGCTCCATCCCAAATATTTATTCGTAATTCGGGCTAGGATCGTTGTACCGGCAGTCGTACCTCCAACTCGAATGATTATTCCAATCCCTGCTCCGGCAAAAACCCCGCCAAATATCGCATTGATGACAATTTCATCGGAAGATATATTCCAACTTTCGGTTAAATGAAGGAAAAGCGAGTTGAATGCAACGGCGATGATGGTATAAATCGTTGTCATTTTCGACAGATATTTATAACCGACAATGAGCAGGAAAGCATTAATGATCAAACTTAACAGCCCTGGTGACCACTCAAAAAGATAAAATAAAATGATGGTTATCCCCGTGACTCCTCCCTCACCAAGTTCATTGGGAATAACGAAAAGATTTATTGCCAAAGCGAAAATAAAAGCTCCTATTAATATAAATAAAACATCTAAAGAAATCTTTTTCATATTTAATTACCTTCCTTTATGTAATTGTTAATGTGAAAAGAAATAGGTTAATTTCACTGCTCTATAGTAACATGGAATTCCATTTAATCCTTCAAAGATTTGAAGGTTTAACAAAAAGACTACCTTGGTAGTTAGACTATCTTCAATGAATAAGCTTAATACGTAAAAGGCACTAATTTTTTCTAAGCTCTTTTAGACATTAGCTTAACAAAGCTGCTGCCCATGGAAAACAGCAGCCATCATAATCCCCCTTACAACTTATTGTTATGGTAAAACTCTACTGCTCCACTACATGGTTCAAAGGACAAATTCTAATCAGAATGCTGATAATAGTTCTCCTCTTTCGCCCCTCGTTATCTCCCTGATCTATGAATAATTATTTTATAATCGGGTTCCTTTTCAAAGCTTGACAGTTTTATAGGGTCATGATTAGAATGTTTTATATGTTAACTAAAATTAATTTAAGTTAACATATAACAAAAGGAGAATGTCCATGCACAGTGAAAAGCAATTACCTTGGGAAGATAAAATAAAGAAAGAACTGGCTTATTTAGAAGAGATATCGCAAAAACGTGAACTCGTCACAACTGTATTTGCCGAGAAGCCATGGCTTTTGATCAACGGCCATAGGATGCTAAACCTTGCTTCCAATAACTATTTAGGATATGCAGGAGATGAACGGTTGAAAAAGGCTATGGTTGATGCAGTACATACATATGGTGCAGGAGCAACGGCTTCACGTTTAATCATTGGCAATCATCCTCTTTACGACCAAGCAGAACAAGCTCTTGTCAATTGGAAGAAAGCAGAAGCAGGTCTCATTATCAACAGTGGATATAACGCAAACTTAGGAATTATATCCACTATGCTGTCTCGTAACGATTTTATTTATAGTGATAAATTGAATCATGCAAGCATTGTCGATGGAGCTCTTTTGAGCCGTGCGAAGCATATGCGATATCGGCATAATGATTTAGATCATTTAGAAGCATTATTGAAAAAATCATCAATTGAAGCACGTAAATTAATCGTGACGGATACGGTCTTCAGCATGGACGGTGACTTTGCTTATCTTGAAGACCTTGTTCGATTAAAAGAACGTTATAACGCAATTTTAATGACAGATGAAGCACACGGAAGCGGCATCTACGGTAAAAACGGTGAAGGTTATGCCTGTCATCTCCATCTTCAAAATAAAATTGATATCCAAATGGGAACATTCAGTAAAGCGCTTGGTTCATTCGGAGCCTATGTTGTCGGAAAAAAATGGCTTATTGACTATTTAAAAAATCGCATGCGCGGATTCATTTATTCAACTGCACTCCCCCCTGCCATACTCGGTGCTATAAAGACAGCGATTGACCTTGTGCAAGAAGAACCAGAGCGCCGTGCACTGCTCCAAACACATTCGGAATACTTTAGAAAAGAACTCACATATTACGGGTTTAATATTTGTGGGAGTCAATCACATATTGTTCCTATTGTCATCGGAGAAAACGAAAAAACGATGAAATTTGCCAAACGTTTGCAGAAAGAAGGAATTGCAGCAATTGCTGTCAGACCGCCGACCGTTCCTGAAAATGAGGCGAGAATCCGGTTTACCGTGACAGCTCTCCACAATAAAGAAGATCTTGATTGGGCAGTTAAAAAGGTTTCTATTATTGGAAAAGAAATGGGTGTTATTGAATGAAAAAGCCGAATTTAATCATGCTTCCTGGCTGGGGAATGGAAGAAGGAGCATTTAAACCGTTAATCAAACCGCTGTCTGAAGCATTTAACCTTTCATTTATAGAATGGAGAGATACGAAAACACTAAATGACTTTGAAGAACGAGTCATCGACACAATCATTTCCATCGATGGTCCTATTTTTTTACTTGGCTGGTCATTAGGGGCACTCGTATCACTTGAACTTATAAGCTCATATCGAGAAAAAATAAAAGGTTTTATACTAATTGGTGCAACGAGTCGGTTTACCACGGATGAAAACTATTCATTTGGTTGGAATCCACTTATTGTCGAGCGCATGAAGAAACAACTACAGCGTAATAAAGAGAAGACTTTGATTTCATTTTATGAAGCAATGTTTTCCGAAGCAGAAAAAAAAGAAGGTTTTTATCATCAATTCAATGCGACAATTCAACGCGAGTTTCAAGGAGATGATGTGTTTTCGCTTCTTATAGGTTTGGATTATTTACTTCAGAAAGACGTAAGAGTAAAGCTCGCTCAGGTTAAAACCCCCTTTTTATTGATTCATGGAATGGAAGACAAAATTTGCCCACTCGAAGCCTCATCTTTCATTAAAGAAAATCTGGGTGGGGAAGCTGAATTCCACATTATGGAAGGTACTGGTCATATTCCATTTTTCACAAAACCACAGGAATGTGTGCAGCTCATGAAAACATTCATTCAAAAAGGAGTACATTCATGATTGATAAACGATTGTTAAGTAAGCGGTTCAGTGAACATGCGAAAACATATGATGCGTATGCCAATGTTCAAAAAAATATGGCGAGACAATTGGTTGATCTACTTCCTCAAAAAAACCCCAGTCAAAGAATTAATATTCTTGAAATTGGCTGCGGCACTGGTTACTTGACCAGGTTACTCGTTAAAACATTTCCTAATGCTGTTATTACGGCTGTTGATTTAGCACCAGGAATGGTTGAAGTGGCGAAAGGACTGACAAAGGAAGACCGTGTTACTGTTTTATGTGCTGACATCGAAGAAATGGAACTTAATGAAAACTATGACTTAGTTATTTCCAATGCAACGTTTCAATGGCTGAATAACCTTCCTGCAACCCTTGAAAAATTGTCTTCGCGTTTAACGCCTGAAGGAAGCCTGATATTTTCAACGTTCGGAACTAAAACCTTTCAAGAGCTTCATATGTCATATGAACATGCGAAAGAAAAGCTTCAACTTACCATTGATAGTTCACCTGGCCAAATGTTTTATACTCTAGAAGAATTATCGCAAGTTTGTGAAGAAGCAATCCCTTTTTCATCAGCATTTCCAATAGAGATGACAAAAATGGAAACGCTTGAACCAGAGTACTTTCAGACAGTACGTGAATTTTTCACTTCAATCAAAAAGATTGGTGCAGCTAACAGCAACAAAGAAAACTACTGCCAACGCCCCGCTTTTTTTCGAGAGTTAATCAACATATACGACACAGAATACCGAGAAGAATCAGGTGTGAAAGCAACTTATCACTGTTTGTTCTTTAAAATTAAAAAACATAATTAATCCGAAGAGAACGGTCTGGGATACCAGTATAATATCCTTTTCTTATAGCCGTTTATAAAATATGCCTTTGCCTTTGCTTACATATTTGCAGCCCGTTCCTATAAAATTATTTATAACGGTTCCATCTAGTATTTCAGAGAATTCAGGCCGCCGCCTCTCCTAATTCCTTTGGAGAGGCGGCGGCCTAGTTACCCCTTGATTCAACTCAAGGGGGCGTGTGTTTTAAGTATAACTCATCCAAATACCTTGCCATCTGTAATATTGACCACTCGATCACATAAATCTAGCATTCTTTCATCGTGCGTTACCATGATGGCCGCTTTATTTCTTGACTTCACCTCATGTGCAAGCATTTCAACAACATCCCTGCCTCTTTTGGAATCAAGACTTGCCGTTGGTTCATCCGCTAAAATGATTTCAGGATCATTCATCAGCGAACGGGCGATGGCTACACGCTGCCGCTCTCCGCCCGATAGTGCTTCAGGCAGGTGATCTGCCCGATTTCCAAGTCCAAGATGGCTAAGCAATTCGTCCGCTTTTTTCACAGTTTTTTTATCCCGCTTGCCAATCAGTTCAGAAAGTAGCAGAAGCTGATCTCGTACAGTTAAATATGGAACAAGATTCGATGACTGGAATACAAACCCGATCTTTTCAAGGCGCACCCGAGTCAATTCCTTTGAGGATAGTGATGTAATATCCTCATCATTCAGCAGTAAGCGACCTTCGCTCGGAGATAGTAACGCACCCGCTATGGAAAGAAAAGTACTTTTTCCTGAGCCTGAAGGACCCACGATCGCGACGAATTCCCCCGCTTTCACATTCAGGGAAATATTATCAAGGGCTGTCACCTTATTAACGCCTTCCCCATAAATCTTACTGACGTTTTCAAATAATAGTTTATCCCTCATCATGATACCCTCCCTATTGCTTCGATCGCGTCTATCTTCGCTACTCGGTATAGTGATAGCAGCGAACCCAATACGGATACAACCAAAAGTAACACGGAATATTTAATGACCAAATCGGTACTCAATACGAATGGCATTCCCTCTGGCATGATTAACGTGACGACATATGTCAGGGCAACACTGATGGCTATGCATGTCACTGCAAGCAGCATTACTTGACCAATAATACTTTTTGCCAGGTAGCCCGTATTGGCCCCGAGTGCTTTAAGAACTCCGAATTGATTCGTTTTTTGCAAGGTAATCACATAAAAGAATACAGCCAAAACGAATGCTGCTATGACAAACAAGAAAGCAATCATCATCGTCAATGTACCCTGTTCCTCTTTGAACCCTGGTATACTCTGAAGGGATTCATCTTTAGAAATGAGCGTTACATCCTCAGGCAATGATTCACGTACATTCTCTTCTGCCTTCGAATCCATTTGCACTGCTATGGTGCTGATTGAATCTTCCCCTTGGTTTTTCAATGCAGGATTAATCTCCTGCCATCCCTTAACATTCATGTAAACAACAGGTGAATGGCTGTAAGACTGCTTTTCTGTAAAACCAACAATGGTGAAAACCTTACCTGATAGGTCATCTTTGAGTGAATCACCTAATTTATAGCCAACCTCTTTTAAAGAACGATCAGCAACTACTTCACCTTGTTTCTTATTGTCATAGTTCCTTCCTTCTATGACCTTCGGTGCTAAAATACCATTAGCATTGGTCGCAAAAATCGTGACATCCGTTTTTTCCGTTGACCCGATTTTATTCAATGTGGTCATCATTTGCCCAAGACCCTCGGCTGCTTTAACATCCGAGGAAGCACGGATTTCATCTAGTTTTTCCATGGATATGATCGATCGGTTCAATTTATTTTTAGAGTCATGCTCCATGACAAAATAGTCGGCCTTCATATTTTGTATGGATGAAGCATTATCTGAAGAAAGTCCATTAGCTAATCCTGAAATGATAAAGACAAGCAAAGCGACCAATACCATGATCAGTCCAATCAGCAGATAACGTAACTTTGAATGCTTTAGTTCACGTATTGCCAAAAACATCATTTCATCCCCCATTCCTTTTGTTTACCGATCAATTCCTACTTGATTCGGTATGACCCGATTGTAAACAATCAATATGAATGGAAGATGAACAAATGATTACATAAGGGGCAGCCGTATATAAAAAGTGGTCCCTTTACTGAGTTCGCTTTGAACCTCGATCGTTCCGCCATGAAGTTCAACCGTCTTCTTCGTAATCGAAAGTCCTAATCCGCTGCCTGTTTCACTCCTGTTCCTCACTTTGTCGACTTTATAAAAGCGATCAAAGATATAAGGGAGGTCTTCTTCTGGAATTCCCATGCCCGTATCAGCAATCATCACTTCAACAGCACTGCCTATTTTTTTAATCCAAATATTGATTGAACTGCCGCTTTCCGAGTATTTAATGCTATTGGTTATCAAATTCGTCCATACTTGATTTAAAAGTTTCTCATCTGCAGAAATGACGGTTGAAGGCAAATCCATTTCGATCACCATATCTTTTTCCCGCCAATTCCATTCCAGCATGAACAACACTTGCCGTATTTGTTGCGCTAAATCGAAATTGGAACGTTGCAGCGGGTCATCCTCTTTATCCAAGGAAGCAAGCATTAGCAGCTGTTTGCTTAACAATGACATGCGCCTGCTTTCTTTTTCAATAATGGACAAGTAATTATTTCTTTGATCTTTTGTTAATTCCTCCGATTGAAGGGTTTGAGAAAAACCTTGGATGGATGCGAGCGGAGATTGAATTTCATGAGATACATTCGATACGAACTCCTGCCTCATATCATCCAACCGTTGGATACTATGGGTCATTTTCGAAAAATGCTGTGCCAAATCCCCTATCTCATCGCTTCGGCTGACATTTAATTCACTACTATAATCCCCATCAGCGATTCTCTTTGTAGCTTCCGTTAATTTCGTAATTGGCTTAACGATGAAACGCGTGTTTATAATAACAAATAAAAAACTGAGTAGGAGCGTAAGTACGAGCAAAACAGAAAGGTAAAAGCGGAACTCTCCAAACTGAAGTTCTATATTCGGCCTTACAAACAATGCATGCCTTTCCCCATTCACGTTCATGGGAACGCCAATGCTATTGATTAATACATCCTCAAAAAAACCGGTAATAAATAGCCCATTATTATAATTGGCGATCCCTTGATACGTTTTTCCGTTCAAAACTCCGGAAATTGTGTCTGGATCTAAAGCCGTTTCCCGAAACGGCTCCCCATATAAAGTTCCTTCACCCTGCTCATTAAATAGATACATTTGATAGTGCAATCCTGCTATATGATTTAAATAGTCATCAATATCCTGATCTGGGTTTTCCTCATATAAGGAGACAATCTCACTTGCCACTTTGCTTATCTTCTCGCCATTGTAAGGTTTCTGAACCTTATGATAATAGATATTGGAAATCAAAAAAGCGATGACACTGGCAAGCACCATGATCAAAATGGTTTGAATAACTATCCTGAAATAGAGTGTTTTCACTTCCTATTGACCTCCAGTTTATAACCTAAGCCACGGACAGTCGTTATAACAAAATCATCGGTACGCCCGGCAAAACGTTCCCTTAACCGTTTAATATGGACATCAACCGTCCGATCATCCCCTTCAAAATCAGCACCCCACACCAGTTCAATAAGCTGTTCACGCGTAAAGACCTGATCAGGAAAACTCCCAAGCTGAGCCAGCAGCTCAAATTCCTTAAGCGGCAGGAGCAGCGTATTCCCCATTATTCGAACCTCATAACTTTTACGGTCAATGACCGTTTGATTCAATGATATGGATTCAGAATTCACCATACGGTACCTTCGCAATAGCGCTTTTATCCGAAATAGAAGTTCCCGTGGCTCAAATGGCTTGACGAGGTAATCATCAGTACCCGCAAAATACCCCTTTTCCTTATCGATAAGTTGATCTTTAGCTGTCAATAAAATGACAGGCAGATCATATTGATCCCGGATTTCCTTACAAAGATCCAGTCCGTTTTTAAACGGCATCATAATATCGACAACCGCCAGATGGATCCGTTCCTTCTCCAGTATCAAGGAAGCCTCATTCCCGTCCTTCGCTTCCGATACCATGTATCCTTCCTTTTCCAAATGAAATTTAAGCAACTCCCGAATATGCCGATCATCATCCGCAATTAATATATGTATCAAAGAAACCACATCTCCACTTCTTTTATAGCTCTAGCTACACATACAATAGCAATAATTAAACCTGTAAAACAACAAATACTCATTCCAACTCCAGTTCCTTATAAATTGGTTTGCCACTAATATACAGCACCCTCTTATTTTTTATTAAAAGATAAAGTAAAAAAGCGAATAGAATCTCTAAAAACCCTGTCCGCTTTTTTCCTAGAGTAAATCCATATTCACACTAGTTCAGCGGAAGAGAATTATAGTTCCAAAAATCATCGTTTTCAATATGACTGTCCATAATGAAAATACCCAAAAGGCTGTTTAAAGATGTATTGATTTTTTAAAAAAAGGTTTAAAATATTCTGAATATAAACTATAATTGTTTTATTTTAAAACTTCTAGGAGGGTCACTATGGGAGTAGTAGAGAAAATCAGCGGATTTGCTGGTAAAACGTTTACCTTATGGGTCATTATATTTGCAGTTATTGCGTATATCTTACCTAATAAATTTATATGGATTGGAGCCTATATTGTCCCATTATTAGGAATTGTCATGTTTGGCATGGGACTTACATTATCAACAGCGGATTTTAAAGAAGTTTTCCGACGTCCGAAAGAAGTGGCACTAGGAGTAGCAGGACATTTTATCATTATGCCATTATTGGCATTTGTATTAGCATTAGGGTTCGATTTGCCCAAAGAAGTGGCTGTTGGGGTTATTTTGGTAGGATGTTGCCCTAGTGGAACAGCTTCCAATGTCATGGTGTTTCTTGCGAGAGGAAACGTTGCGCTTGCAGTTGCCATTGCTTCTGTTTCCACTATTCTAGCGCCTATCGTAACTCCCCTGCTTATTTTGCTCTTTGCAAGTAAATGGGTGGATATCAGTATTGGATCACTATTCATTTCCATCATTCAGGTGGTGATCATCCCACTGATGCTTGGATTCATTGTTAAAAAGTTTTTCGGTAAACAGGCAGAAGCTGGGGCAAAGGCTTTGCCTCTAGTATCTGTCATTTCTATCGTTCTGATCGTATCTGCCGTAGTGGCAGGCAGCCAAGCTCAGCTGGCTAAAACAGGTTTGCTCATTTTTGCAGTCGTCGTTCTTCATAATGTTCTTGGTTTTCTTCTCGGCTTTTTCTTTGCTCGTTTATGCGGGATGGATTTAGCTAAACAGAAAGCTGTCGCAATGGAGGTTGGTATGCAGAACTCTGGTTTAGGTGTAGCTATAGCAACAGCCCACTTCTCGCCTTTGGCCGCTGTACCTAGTGCCATTTTCAGTGTTTGGCATAATATATCAGGTTCCGTTCTAGCCTTTATTTTCAGTCGCATGAAAGATAAAAAAAATGCAGGGACAAATAATTCGATAAAAACAGACATATCATAATATTGTTGGATGAATAAAAAAAGCCGATTGAATAAATCGGCTTTTTTTATTGTGAATCAACCATCCTTATCATTGAAATTCAAAGGAAAATATCAATGATTGTGGGTTCGATTCATATTGCATATTTTAAGCTTTCATACTTAATAGGCGATTTTCTCATTCCCCGATAGATGAACTGACTGCCCTTGTTGGGAGTATTTTTTTGAACTACCTGCTATACTACTAGATAAAAAGTAAGTTATGGAAATTGCTAATGATTCGGGTTATAGTAATTGATATCATTTTAAGGATGAGGAATATAATGTCACCAAAAATAAAATCGTCAAGAAAAATTGCTAAATATTCACTAATGATCATGGGAGCGGGTTATATTGCAACCACTCCATTTCAAGGTACGTTGCCGCTGGATTTATTACATGGAGGGTTTGAGGCAGGATTAGTCGGTGGTCTGGCAGATTGGTTTGCAGTCACTGCATTATTCCGGCACCCGCTGGGATTACCGATCCCCCATACAGCGCTTTTGCCCAACAATCGTAAAAGAATGACCAATGCACTTGTTTCGATGCTAAAAAATGACTGGCTTTCTAAGGAAAGTATTCAAGACAAAGTAAAACATATTCCTTTTACAGAAAAATTGATCCCAATTTTAGTAAAAGAGATACAAAGTGATACTTTTAGAAAAGTCCTGATTAAACTTATCAAGCAAATGATTTGTTATATAGATATAGAAAAGGTTACACCTTTCGTTGCAAAAAAGATTGAAGCATCACTTTCTAACATAGACATGGGCAAGATTCTTCATTTAGTAAGTTCACAGTTACTCAATGAACAATTCGATAAGAAGGCCTTGGATCATGTTTTGAAAAAAGCGGAAGATTGGTTAAGAAAAAAACAAACCAGTCATCGACTTGGCACTGTTTCCATGGATGTACTCAGCAAGATTGAACTGGAAGGTATGCTTCAGTTTGCCGTCAAATCCATTCAAAGTCTACTTAACGAAGAGAAACTTGGGAATATCATACAAAACCTTTTATTAAGTGTCGTAAATAATTTACAAAACGAGAAAGAACCAAATAGAGAGGCTTTAATCCTATATATCCGAAATGAGATACAAGGCATTAACCATAACCGGGAACTGTTAGAAGGAGTTGAAAAATGGAAAAATCAACTTCTGACAAAATGGGAGCCTGAGGCGACAATAAAGGGGAGTCTACAACAAATTCAACAAGATGCGTTAGATTTCGTAGATGATGAACATTTCATGGATACTTACCTGACTCCACTGATTCAGCACGTACTGGACAACATAAAAGAAAATAGCACGCACATCGATCAATGGATACAGAAACAAATTACCGTTCTCATTGAAAAAAATCATACGCAGATCGGCAATCTTGTACAGGAAAATTTAGATAAACTAGACAATGAAACACTGATTGATATGATGGAAAATGGTGTAGGAAAAGACTTACAATGGATTCGTGTGAACGGGGCGGTCTGTGGTTTTATAATAGGGCTTATCCTAACAGGTGCACAGGCTCTACTTAAGCTGTTATAATCAAGGCACATTCGGCTGTTATTGTAACGGAAGAATACTGTCATTACTAAATCATCTGGGGCTGATTCGTTGCCTTTAGTTTGATACCCCTCATAAAAAAGGCCCTTAACCTCAAGGGCTTTTTAACGGGGAAATTAATCTAATGTATAGGGCTTCCTCTCCTCGATTATCTCCACTTCATCCCATTCCACAGATTTGGAGTACATATATTTATCTGTTCGTTCAAACCCCATCCTTTTGGCAAGTTCAGTGTTGGTTGTATCCAACAATACTTTTCCTGTTGTTCTTTCTTCTGATACTGGAAACAACTCTCCCTTATATTCAGCATAGGGATTAATAGAAAATAATACATTAACTTCATTTACATAGGGAATCCATCCCATTAGGAAGGATTATGAATTAGACTTCCCCCGTTTTTTCATTTTTTAACATAAAAAAAAGAGTGCAGCTGCACCCTCTGAAATTCATACTTTTTTAATGCATTATCTGGTTTCCTTTTCGTCAAATAAATGCGGAGCTTTCACCTTTTTCCCTTTTTTATGATTTGGATTTGGCTCTTTAGCTTCGATTTTAGCTTGGTCATAGACAGCGGTTCCGACAATTCCAGCAACATCTTGAAGCTTTTCTTTTGAGATTTTATCAATGGAATCATCAGGAGTATGATACCAAGGTTCTGATGGACTGTGGATGAATAAAGCAGCGGGAATCCCAGCCTCAGCGAAAGATACATGGTCACTACGTCCGCCTTGTCCATATGGAGTAGGCTCGCCATTCAGCCTTGTACTTGATGCCTGAGCCAGCTCGGTCACAAGATTCAACTCTCCATCATTAGTCAAAATGACCAAATCTCCAGCGTCCTTGCTTCCCACCATATCCAGGTTGAAGTTTGCAATCGTCCGCTTGATCTCATCATCAGAGAGGTTCTCCACATAATTCTGTGAACCAAGCAATCCATTTTCCTCGGCCCCAAAGGTGACGAAGCGAAGTTCCGTATCTGTAGGAAGATTCTTCAGTGCACGTGCAAGTTCAAGTGTGACGGACGTGCCTGATGCATCATCATTCGCTCCAGGTGCCCCAGCGACGGAATCATGATGTCCAGTGATATAGATGATATCGCTCTTCTTAGCTTTAATGGTTTTTGTTGCTTTTTTTGTTGCCACCACGTTATAAGAGCTTTTCTCTCCGGTATAAGCTCCTTCAATCTTTAATGATGCTGTCAGTTTAACTCCAGCATTCAATTTTTCAAGCAGTGCTTCTCCATCCTTTTTCGTTATCGTGACAGATGGAATATACTGATCATTAGCTCCTCCAAGGGTCCCATTTAATTCCCCATCTGCATTATTGAATAGGATGACACCTGCTGCCCCTTTTTCTGCTGCATTCAATACTTTCTCTGCAAAAGTGAAGCTGCCTCTTTGTATAAGGGCGATCTTACCTGTAACACCCGCTTTTTCAAGCTCTTCCTTCGTTCCTAAGCCGGCGTATACCATTTCACCGGATAGATCACCATTTACTGAATAAGTTAAATGGTTCGCTTGGATTTCCCTGTCAAACCCGTCAACGGACAGCTCGACCAGATTTGGATCTGTATAGGATAAAAAACTGAACTCGTCAATATCGGCTTTATAGCCATAAGATTCGAACTGCTTTTTGATGAATTGGACGGCCTTATACTCCGAATCAGTACCGGCAACTCGAGGTGTTTGTGAGAGGTATTCAATATTCTTGTAGATTTTGTCGACATCGATCCTTTTAACGATTTGCTTGTCTGTGGATGGCGCATGATGTACTGGAGAAGAACTCGGTGTTGCTAAAGCGGTAGTAGTGGTCCCGGTTGCTCCGAATGTTAATGCCGCAACTAATGATACGGATAGAAATTGTTTTTTCATAGATTGCCTGCCTCCTATTTTAATAGATCCCCTCCATTATTTTACAATATACGGAAAATTCTAACTAGGTAGGTTTATCCCTATTCATCCATGTCTAAAGTAACGAATCTACAAACAAAAGAAATGATTAGGTGATTTGGCGCATAACAAAAGTCCTCAATCATTTGATATTTTGTCATATTATATAAAAAACCTGGTATCCAAACAGGATTTTCGTTCTTTTTCGGGAAAATAATACAAGAGAAATTGAATTTTTATAGGGAGAAGGCGCAAAGATGTCGATAACTAAATTTGTGATGCCGGAAGTAATTTTTGGAAAAGGTTCGATAGAACAAGCTGGCGAGGCCTGCTTGCGGTTGGGTGCCAAAAAGGCGTTGATAGTCAGCGACTCCGGTGTTGCCAATGCTGGCTGGTTAGATAAAGTCATTGAATCCTGCCAAGAAGTGGGTCTTGCCTTTGCTACCTTCATTGAAATGACGACCAACCCGAAAGACACGGAGATTGAAGCCGGCTGTTTGGCATTTAATGACCAAGAATGCGATGCCATCATTGGTTTGGGAGGAGGCAGTGCTTTGGATGTCGCCAAAGGGGTAGCCCTTTTAGCTACGAATGGTGGCATCATCAGTGATTATGAAGGTGTTGATAAAGTCCACTCTCCCCTTCCACCCATGGTGATGATTATGACTACGGCAGGATCAGGATCAGAGGTCTCTCAGTTTTCGGTGATCGTCGATTCATTCCGCGAGAAAAAAATGACGATCATTTCAAAATCACTCGTCCCCGATATTGCAATAGTCGATCCTGGTACCTTAACCACCTTGGGACCGGATTTGACCGCGGCTACTGGAATGGATGTTTTAACCCACGCCATTGAATCCTACGTTTCTATCGCTGCGACACCGTTGACCGATGTACAAGCTAAAAACGCGTTGTCCATCGTTTCCCGTCACTTACGCCCCTCTGTAGCATCCAGGCATAATGAGGAAGCAAAAAAAGCGATGGCAATGGCGAGTCTGCAAGCTGGACTAGCTTTTTCCAATGCCATTTTGGGAGCGGCCCATGCCATTTCACATGCAATTGGCGGAAAATACCTTCTTCCGCATGGTGAAATCAATGCGATACTGCTTCCCCATGTCATGGATTTCAATCGAATTGCCTCACCAAGGCGATTCAGCGAGATGGCAGACATCATGGGCATCGATACACGGGCATTGACCGAGCAGCAAGCTGGAATGGCAGCCGTTCACTTCGTAAGGGAATTATCCCAGGATATAGGAGCTCCCAAGAGTTTAAGTGATGTCGGCATTACGAAAGAAATGATAGAACCCATAGGGATGACCGCACTTGAGGATGCCTGCATGATCACAAATCCTCGTGATATGTCATTAGAACAGATTAATCAGCTGCTTCTTACAGCCCTTTAAGAGGTGAAAGGCATGAATAAACTTGAATTGATAGATTTAATGACAGGTGTGAAATCTTCAAAAAAAACGTATTACACGGAACTTAAGAAAACCGTGGATCAGTTGAAGAAGAAAAATATGCAGCTTGAAATTATGAATGACATCACTAAAAATATGAATATTGAAATCGACATCCAGGAAATTCTCCGAAATGTCATTGCGAAACTCAAGCAGCTCATTACATTCGATGACAGTCATTTTGTCATATTGTATGAGGAAGAACCTGCCCTGCTTCATATCTGCCCCAATGGTCACTGCGAACTTGAAATGGATTCCAATAACCTGTTACACCCTTTTCAGGATTTCTCGTCCGTCTTGAAAGACAAGCAGCCCATTCAGGTGGAAGTTACACGGTTACCGGACTTCCCAGAAAAAGAACGTCTAATATCCCTTGAAATTGAAACACTTCTATTAGTCCCTTTGTACGGAAAAAGTAAAAAAATCGGAATCTGGACTTTCGGCAGGAAGAAAAAGAAAACATGGCATAAAGATGAACTGGATTTTCTTGAGCAACTATCCAATCAGCTTGCACTGACTTTGGAGAATGCCCAGCTTTATAAGGAAGTTCTTCATTCCAAACAGGAGTGGGAGGATACGTTCAAGGCAGTTGAAGATATGATCATCGTCTTTGATCACAAAGGATCTGTCTATCAATCCAATGATTCTGCCCGGGACTTTTCCGACTTGGTTCCTTTAATTGAAGCATCCCAATCTCTTATTCAAGATACCTTTTCATTTAATATACCAGGATTTCAGGAAATTCTCCTTCAGCATGATACCATCTTGGAAATGCATGCCTACCCGATTCAGAATAAGGAGCATCAAGTATATGGGGTCATTGCTTATTATAAAAATGTCACTGAAAGAAGACAAATGGAAGTCCAGCTATTACATGCCGGTAAACTTGGGGCGATTGGTGAAATGGCAGCAGGGATTGCCCATGAATTGAATAGCCCATTAACGGCCATTCTTGGTAACTCGCAGATTTTATTACGGAAAACCCCACAGGACAATCTGGACTATATGCTATTGAACGATATTAAGATTTGCGGTGACCGATGCAGGCAAATAGTGAAAAGCCTGCTTACCTTTTCAAGGCAGGATGAGTATAGATTCCACTATTACTCTGTTAACGAAGCAATTCACCAGGTTCTGAACCTTTTGAAGTTTCAACTTGGGAAGAAACAAATTTCCCTCCATCTTTCCCTTCAGGAAGACCTTCCGTTCATAAAGGGCAGCCAGCCTCAGATAGAACAGATCATCATCAACTTGCTATTGAATGCAAAGGACGCATTGGATGAGTCCGCTCTATCTGAAAAATCGATTGCGATCACTACCTATTCAGAAGACGAGTTCATGGTGATTCAGGTGACTGATAACGGAACAGGGATTGAAAAAGACCGCCTGCCCTTCATATTCCATCCCTTTCATACGACTAAAGATCGGGAAAAAGGTACAGGTTTGGGGCTGTCTGTAAGCCTTGGCATCGCCAAAGACCACGGAGGCAAGATCGACGTTTCGAGCACGCCAGGAAAAGGAAGCACTTTTTTCCTGAGGCTTCCCTTACAAGCAGAAGAGGAAAGGGGATGATAAGGTGATTCAGTTACTTGTGGTAGACGATGAGAAAGAAGTTGGGACTTTTCTTTCCCGCCTTTTTACGATGAAAGGTTACCTCGTACAAGTTGTGAACAGCGGGAAGGATTTTCATGAAATCGATTGGAATCAGCAGCGTTTTGATGTAGCAATGATAGACCTGAAGCTTCCGGATTGTGATGGCCTTTCCCTCCTGCAGCATTTAAAACAACAACAGCCGCGTTGCAAGGTACTGATCATGACCGGATACAGCACCGTAAAGACCGCTGTTGATGCAATGAAACTTGGCGCGAGTGATTTTATGGAAAAACCCTTTGCGGATATTGAAGTATTGGAAAGGCAGATTGACAACCTATTGAATGAAAATGAAGATTTGAATCAACATTTCATCCATAAGCTAGCCGAGGAATCAGGACTAATTGTCGGTGAAAGTACTTTAATGAAGAGTTTGATTGAAACGGCTTTCAAGGTTGCCCAAAAATCAGTCAATGTATTAATCGAAGGAGAAACCGGAAGCGGCAAAGAAGTGCTTTCACGCTTCATCCACTTAGCCAGCCCCCGTAACCATGGTCCTTTTATCGGCATCAATTGTGGAGCGATCTCTGAATCCCTGCTTGAAAGCGAATTATTCGGTCATGAAAAGGGGGCTTTCACCGGAGCGACCCAACTGAGAAAGGGTTTTTTCGAAATTGCAGGGAACGGGACGCTTTTCCTTGATGAAATTGCTGATGCAAGTCCGGCCATTCAAGTCAAATTACTTCGAGTTTTGGAAACGCGGGAATTCATGCGGGTTGGTAGTAGCGGGACATTACGGACGAACGCCCGTTTAGTGGCGGCCTCCAATGAAAACCTGCAGCAGGCAGTTGACAAAAAAACATTCCGGGAAGATCTATTTTATCGACTGAACGTTGTGACTCTAGAAATCCCGCCTTTAAGGAAACGTAAAGAGGATATTCCCCTGCTTGTCCGGCATTTGATTGAGAGAAATGGTCAGGGAGATATCTCTTTTTCCAATGTAGCCATTGAAAAGTTACAGCAACACAACTGGCCAGGCAACATACGCGAACTATCTAATGTGGTCATGCGGACGCTGACTCTCGCAGACCATAAGTCAGAAATAACCGCCAATGATATCTCACTAACTAACAGCCAGATTACTCCGAACAAGAAAGAGCCTCCGAATGAGACTGAGGCAACTGAAAACCTTCTTGAAGAGTGGCGAAAAAAGCTGGTGGCTGACTTTAATGAGAAAGATGAACTGATGCTTGAAGAAATCCTTACAGAAATCAAACAGCTTCAATCCACAATTGGAAAGGAACTCGTCTTGCAGGCGCTGAAAAAAACATACGGCAACCGGAATGAAGCTGCCAAACGCTTGCAGATATCCATAAGGAAACTGCGCTATATATTAAATGAGAAGAACCAGACATAAGACAAAAATACAAAAAAGGAGGATGCCCTTTTCTTAAACTGTACCCTATGTAAAGGACAATTTTAAAAAAAGGTTAGGCTATCTCTAGAAGATGATCTCTGTATTGAACA
>NZ_JBHZPF010000109.1:0-5570 GCF_042787975.1 Peribacillus sp. YIM B13482 | reverse complement strand
CAGGACTCTCTCATTCTACCAAGAGGTTATTTTTTTGTTCAAACTTCAATTTCACTGATTACAGGAATGCTGCCCCGATAGTTGCATAAAGAAGAGCTGCTTTAAAGACAGCTCCGATCTTCAGCTAAAGCACCGTTGTTTAAGTGAATCCATTCAAATCATTGTTATATAATCAAAAAATTCTTCCATTTATTTTTCTTCTATTTTAATTTTAAGTAAAAATACAACTTTATCATCACTTATCATTTTCTTCACTTCATTTTCGTTTTGTAAATTGTAAGTCCTTATGGAGTTTCCATTGGATTCTCTGTATGCACCTAATAAATACGTTTCTCCTAATTTTAATTCTACTTTTTCTTCCCCTATGGCATAGTCCCATCTACTAAACACGCCAACAGAATGTATTGTGTCTATTTTTTGTGGGGGTGTAGTTGCATTGGGTGAATAAAGAAAACATAAACGAGTATCACTAGTATTTATTATTCCAAATCCTAAATTTCCTTCCTCCACTTTGTTAGGGCTTAACCCATAGGATAGTTTATCTATCGGTTGAGGTTCTTGTTTTCCATCTTTGTAACTTTCTATCCAAACATTTACCCAAGTTTTATCTGCATTATTTAATTTGAAATCAAAATCATACAGTTCCCCTAAATTTAATTGTTTAAAAGTATTCGTATGTTCAGAATCTGAATTAACTGAAATAGTAGCTATGCTGTCTTTAGAATTAGTGCAACCAGAAATTATTATCAAGGATAAAATTAATATTAAGCTAAAAATGAAATAGTTTTTTTTCAAAAAATCCCCCCCAGTCTTATATTGATATTACTAAATCTAATTTTTTTAAATTACCCCAATCATTTATAGAACTAACCTGCCCCGTTAGTGCCATAAGAAAAGGCAGCTTCAGCAACCTGCCTTATTGTAGAGTTGACACAAACTGTGAGGTATTTTCGGAATAAAAAAAGACCACGACATGTGATCCTTTACTATGAAGAAAGAATGTAGGCAAAGAAACTTTTCGGGATATAGGATTATTTTGAAATGTTTCTTTGAAATTGGTACAACAACTTATCTAACTCTTGACTAGATTTAACAGTTTCGGGGTGAGAAAGGCCTTGTAACATACCAATTTTAATTAAACGGGTTCTCAAGTACTTAATCTTACAATTCATTTCGTTAAGAGATAACACAATATATCCATAACCTTTCTCTAGTTAATATATCAACCATCCAAAATATGCTTAATAAGTAATTATATACAAAAAATAACGATGAGAAAAGAACTGAAAAACGAGTAAATATTACCAAAAAATACTTTCTGACAACTTGACCTACCGTACAGTACGAAATCACTGTGCTTGTAGAACTATCCTGCCCCTTAGTTGCATAACAAAAAGGTTGCTTCAGCAACCTCTATTATTGGAGTAAAACACCCGTTAGCGAAATAAGAACCTTTTACCTTCTAACGAATACCGAATATTCCATTGGATTTTCGAATCCTAATCTTTCAGCCAGCTTTATCGACGCAAAATTGTTAACAACACAGTCCCAATTGGGTTTCAAATTTCTTTCAATACAATGTTTAATGAATATTTCTGCAACATTTTGAGCTAAGCCCATTCCTCTATACTCTTTTTGAGTTGTAATATCAATGTCAGCAAATTGTGATGAACTAAATATAGATGTACACTCACTTATAACGGTATCATTATGTAACAAACAATAGCCAAAACCATTTTCTAGAAAATTTGATACTGAACCCCAATATTCATTATAATAAGATTCATTAAATTCCAGACTTTCAGTAATTATTTTTTCATCTATTCTCTTTACTATAAAATCTTTAGGGACTTTTACCTTTTTTATTGTTGAATATGTATCCTTATTAAAATGAAAAGAATACCTTTGTATTTGTCTTAACTCTTTTCCAAACAACTTATTTATAACTTGATCCCATTCTTTTGATGGAGAAAACAAAGTGAATCGCTTTTTATCATTTTTTCTACTTCTATAAATCTCTAAAAATATGCTGTTAAGACCATTGTTCATTTCGTCTCCACCAACAACAAAAATACCTGAATCAGTACCAACTAAAACTGTTTTCTTTAATTCATCCATATAAACCTGTCCAGGAATATAATTATTTAATACAGAGTAAGCAAATGTCGGGTAAGTTTCTTTATCATTTTTTTTCAGTAAATTTATTACCTTTTCAAATTCATTATTCATACTGGTTCCCCTTTTATTTTTTGCTATACCTCATACTTTTTGTACTTTCCTTCTCACTAACTTCCCTCGATAGTTCCTGATGAAAAGAGTTCCAGAGCAACCTTCCTTATTGAAGTAAAGCACCCGTTAGTTGATTAATGAACACAACATTGGTATGTTAAAACTCAATTTTGCCGTTCTTAAATTTATAACAATTTGTAAGGTATGACATTTCAGAATTTGGTACAAGTTTTTTACAGTAGTCCTCTATTACATGGGGACCTTTAACAAACTCGCCTTTTACAAATTCCCCCTTTCTATTCTGGTCTGTACGGTCTCTGGAGGTGTCAGAACGGTAATAAATTAATTTTCCATTAAATTGATACTCTGTTATGAGTGCATCACCTTTCTCTGTAAACTCAGTAAAACGAATAAAATCGGTTTTTTTATTTTTAACATTATTTTTAAACTGAAGGAGTTTCTGTTTTTGTTCAGGAGTTCTTTCACTAAAGAATGTTATGTCTCCATTTTTCATTGCTTCTTCCTTACTGTAAACTTTAGGAACCTTGTTCGTTAATTTTTCCCCAAAATTTTCAATTTCTTTCTTAAAGGAATTTCCTTCTGCTGCAACCTTATTATTAATATTTATACTTACCAAAACAAATATAACAAGTATTGTTGTTAAAGTTCTTTTATTCAATGACAAAACCTCCTAAGTATTTATCTAAGGTAGTTTTGTCCATTCAAAACATTATTATTCAATGATAATTACCTTACTACTTAAACTAAACTGCCCCTTTAGTTGCATAACAAAAAGGTTGCTTCAGCAACCTCCCTTAATGAACTAAAGCACCCGTTTGTTTAAGTATAATTCTTCACAATCTCATTCTCCAAAAAAAGAGTTACCCAAGAAACTTAAAAAATCACGAAACGAGTCACTTTATTATTTCCCCCATTGTTACATTTACGTCATTACACCTGAAAATAGACTATTTCTCTGACTCTAATAAGGTTTATTACATGTTGGTTATAAAAAAGAATGAATTAAAAATAGAATTGCAAAAGCAACACCAGATCGCAAATGCCACTTCCGGTCCCTCCTCTGATATCTAAATATTCCCGATATAGGAACTGGAAGCAGGACTAGCAAGGAAAGCAATCCACTTATATAATTGAAATCAAATTTGAAGCCGTGCATAAAAACAGCTACCGTATGCAAGATAATAAAAGCGATGGCGATAATCGCTGCTGGAGTATGCCATCTTCGGGCAAAGCGCAGCAAAGTGGACAACCATTTTTTTACCTTGCCTTGACCTTTCAGCATACGAAGCCTAATAACACGAAGAAGTACATAATAAGCAAGTACAAAAAATAAGGCAATTCTTGCATTGGAGCCAAAACCTTTAAATGTATGTTCGAACTGCCTGCTGTGCAGTGAAAGTTGTAATAGTCCCTTAAGTTCCCAAAGCATTATCAAAGCAGCGATAATAATCGCCACGATTACCCATATACGTTCCTTTTTAGGAACCCACCCTTGTTTTTGGACCTTGGTTTCCCGTGTATTCATTGATCTGTCCTCCTATAAATAAAATTAGTGATACACTACATTTCTGCATTTTTAAATTAAAAAAACAACTTTTATGTTCTTAACTTGGTTATTGTCACCGAAACCCCATCTACTACTTAAGTGACCGATAGACAAGTTTCCATTGTGGTAAAAGATTTGTTAAATCCAAGTGGTTAGGAGAAGACGAATTTTTCGCATGAATTAAGGTAGTGGATGTAAGATTAGAAATTAAAACTACAAATGAAAAAAGCAGTTACTATCTTATATTTCCGTAGGTCCATGGAATAAATTTCCTTTGGATGTAAAATGATATTAGATTTAAAATTTCCTAATTTAAGTATTTTTATGCTCCTTATTAACCCATCACATATTATTAGTGGATTTCTCTAATTAAAGAGAGAATTAACAACATAAAAAGACAAATTTCAATGAATTTGTCCCTAAAATGTGTATCTTTTTCTTCAACTAACCTGCCCCTTTAGTTCCATAAGGAAAGAGCTGCCTTTTAAAGACAGCTCCGATCTTCAGCTAACGCACCCGTTAGCCATCCATGAAGCGCAAAAATCAACGCTTCACCACAGAGAAAGAAAATGGTTCAGAAGCGTCAACTAAATTACTTATCCTTATTATGCAGTTCAAATGACTCTTTAAAGCCATCCCATTTTACATTTACTTTTATAACTTCGCCTTCACCTACTATTGCTCCATTTTCTGAACCTCCACCAATAGTAAATACTTTTTCGCTAGGTGGTTCAGTGTATTCCTCTGTTTTACTTCCACTTGAAGTCGTTGTTTCATAAGAATATTTAAGGTTTTTTATGGAGGATAACTCTTCCAAAGACCCCTTGTATGTTAATACAAGTTTATATTTATCTTTGCTAGAATGAGTTATTTGTCCGTCATCTTCTCCCCATAATTCGGTGCCTTTATAAGAATATACAGCTTCCCAATGTTCGCTTTCTCCTATAAATTGATAATTATGTTCCGTCGCTTCCGAACTTGTATCTTTTTTAGTGGTTTCCGATTTAGAATCTTTGTTAGTTGTGTCTGAACAAGCTGTTAAAACCATTATTAAAAATAATACAGTAAAAATTTTCTTCAACTTAACTCCTCCTTAATGATAAAATTTCATTATTTCTCAATTTTACCATTTAAAGGTTTTTGATTGAATTTAGATTGTGAAATTTTTATTCCACTAACCTGCCCCTTTAGTTCCATAAAGAAAAGCTGCCTTAAAGACAGCTCCGATCTTCAGCTATAGCACCCGATAGTTTAAGTACATTTATTCACAAACTATTGGGTATCAACTATGTTTATTCATTAGGATAAAGAAAGGACGTCTATGACAGCCGTATTCTTTTACGAACAAAATAAAACCAGATTAGTTGTATTATAAGGATAAACACAAATGCAACACCTAAAATTATAAATGTAATCATTCTGATTTCAGGAGTTTGAACAGCCCCTGCTCCGTCTACTTGTCTTGTTCCAATAACGATAGCGAGTATGGAAAAAATTACTAACCAAAAAATATTTGCAACCCACCAAAGCTTCATCCTTCTACCCCCTTTCCTCCACTAGTAAATACTATACATATAGCAGTACGGAAAAATAAGGTAAAAGTTTCAAAAATCAGGTATCTTTATTAAGCTAACCTGCCCCGTTAGTGCCATAAGAAAAAGGCTGCCGCAGCAACCCCTGTTAATGAACTAAAGCAACCGTTAGTTCATTAACTTTTCATACGATAAAATTACAATTCCACATATTACAGATACCCCCAAAAATGACAATGCAT
>NZ_JBHZPF010000108.1:0-5691 GCF_042787975.1 Peribacillus sp. YIM B13482 | reverse complement strand
ACTCTAATGAATATTTTGTCATAAAAAATAGCACCTCCAATTGTTAGATAGTGTCTAACAATTGGGGTGCAGTTCATAAAAGGCCTATAGATATTAATTTTGTTTTTCTTGCGTCTCAAGATACTGCCTTATTTTATTAAGATACTCTGGTCCATCCATTTGATCTTTCACGATCATTTCTATAAGGGAAAGTTTTTCGGCGTTCATTTCCTGAGCCTTCTTGATGGCAGCATCCAGTTCTCCATTCGTCCTGACTCTCGCAGTGAAGGCCTCCTCGCCAAATGCTTCAGCTAGCTTTGTATATTCCCACTCTGGTATCTCGTTATATTCCTGTTTTTCTATATCGACTTTTACGTTTAAGAATTTTTCTATCGTATAGCCGTTATTGTTGAGGATGAACACGATGGGTTTGCAGCCGTTCTCCAACATCGAGCTTATTTCCTGTGCTGTCAGCTGTATCGAGCCGTCACCAGTAAACAAAAGTACACGACGGTTTCTATCCGCTATACAAGCCCCAAAAGCAGCGGGTGTCGCATAACCAATACTCTGCCAGCCTCCCTGAGCTATATAGGTCGCCCCTTTTGGCAATCTAACCTGTGACATACCATAATAGAATGTTCCTGTTTCAGTGACCACAATGTCATGTTCCTTCAACATTTGCTGAATTCGAGGATAATAAGAGGCCGCTTCCAGTGGTGCTGTTGGGTCTCCGACCATTGTGTCATACGGAAACGAGGTTGTTCCAACAGATTCCTTCTGCCGGTAGCCAATTTCTTTGAGTGCATTTAGAGCATCTTCACCATTGATATTCATATAGCTGGCAACTCCCACTTTTAAGGAGTCAGGTTGAACCTCTATCATTTTCAGCGGATTAAGCTTTGCTGTACCTTTGGATGTATTGACGTCTGACCAAACAGCACCTACTGCAATGATACAATCCGCTTCCTCAACGGCCTGAGCTACCTCCTTACTTCCAAAAGCTCCGCCGTATACACCAATATAAAGGGGATGACTCTCATCAAACACGCTTTTCCCCTGCATTAACGAAGCGACTGGAACATTTAACTGCTCAGCCAGTTGCTGCACGGATCCTTGCAAGTTATAACGAAGTGTTTTCATATCTACAAGCAGGACTGCTTTTTTTACAGCCTCTAACATTTTTCTTATTTGCTCCACTGCTGACTGCAATGCATCGTCATTCGTTTTGGTCTTATTTTGGGAAGGTTCGGTGTGGGAAATCACCGGTTTTGTAACGAGATCGATGGCCACTACCAAATAAACGGGCTTTTTCTTTTCCTTCGCAATTCTGATCGCTTCCGGTATCTCCCTAGCCGCGTTTTCTGGTGTAAGAATCGCTGTATAACTGGTGATATGCTCATAAACCTTACGGAAAACATCAAAATCTCCATCCATTAACGTATGATGGGCAAGCTCTTTCTCCTTTTGGATCATGGACTTTGGCGAGCCGACAATATGAATGAGCGGCACATTTTCACTGTACGCACCAGCGACTGCATTGCATGCACTCATCTCACCAACGCCAAAGGTGGTGATCAGTGCCGATATGCCCTTCACCCGGGCATAGGCGTCCGCTGCGTATCCAGCATTGAGTTCATTTCGTCCATTAATGAACTCAATCCCATCGTAATCTTCCAAAGTATCTAGCAATGAAAAATTATAGTCTCCGGGTACACCAAAAATCTCTGTAATGCCCTCTGCTTTTAAGCAGTCGTATAAATATTGTCCCAAGGTTCTGTTTCCAGCCAAGTCAATCACTCCTTCAATTGATTCATCTCTACCTTATTAATACCCAAACATAAGTAGGTTAACCGTATAAGTATCCATATAAATAAGAGCTGCCTTCGCTAACCTATTAATCTATTTTAAACTTTGATAAATGAAGTGGGTGATATTGTCCTGGAATGGTGTGGAAATCTTTAACCACTCAAAGGGAAGAGAATGCTTTTAAAGGTGTTGAAGAAAATTCATTATTCCCAACCATTCCAAAAACGAACTGCTACCTCGGAGCTACTGCCTACTATAAAAATGCGGATTTCAAAAAAAAACGATTCAATTCCAAATCAAAAAGTCTGAAAATTCTTGATTCCACCTCTAACTTTGATTTATATTTGAATCAACCGAAAAATCGGACAAGGGGGAAAATGATGAGTGAAAACAATGTGAAAAGAGTTTTGGAAACCATCATCAGCACATCGAATAATAATATTACCGTGACTGATGAAAGGGGATTCATTTTATTTACGAATCCTAACCATTGGTGGATTTATGGAATTGAACCCGACCATTATCTTGGAAAATCCGTATATCAGCTCGAAACGGAAGGAATACTTACGCCTTCAATATCTGCCATGGTATTGAAAGAGAAAACACCTGTTCAAATCATGCAGCATACGAAGACAGGAAAGATTGTCATGTCGACTGCCTATCCCATCTTTGATGATGATGGTGAATTGATTCGTGTCGTCAGTTATGCCCAAGATCAAACTGAAATCAGAAACCTTCAGGACCAGTACGGTCAATTGGAGAAAAAGATCCAAGAATATCAATCGGAGGTCGAGGAACTGAGGGAACAGGAGGAGCTAATCTATCGCAGCAAGGAAATGCGGCAAATCGCCAAAACGATACTCCGTGTTTCCAAAACGGATGCTACTGTCATGCTTCTTGGGGAATCGGGGGTGGGCAAGAGCGTTTTCGCCCGCCGGCTACATAATCAGAGTTACCGCAGCAAAGAGCCATTCATCGAAGTCAACTGCAGTACCATTCCAGAAAGTCTCTTTGAATCTGAAATGTTTGGATACGAAGCGGGATCCTTCACCGGTGCGCAAAAGCATGGTAAGCAAGGGCTGATTGAACAGGCAGACAATGGAACCTTATTTCTGGATGAAATCGGGGAGCTCCCCCTGGATATGCAAGTGAAATTATTAAATGTCCTACAGGAGAAGACTTTTAAAAGGGTGGGCGGAAAAAAAGAGCATAAGATAGATTTCCGGCTTGTAACCGCAACGAATCAAAACCTTGAGGAAATGGTCGAAAAGGGTACATTCAGGCTCGATTTGTATTACCGCTTAAATGTGATTCCCGTCCATATACCGCCTTTACGGGAAAGAAAAGAAGATATTGCCATCTTAATCAATCATAATCTCGAAATCATCAACAAGAAATACAAAACAGATAAGAAGTTGCATCCTTCCACTTACGAAATCCTGATTCAGCATAAATGGTCAGGGAACGTGCGTGAATTGGAAAATCTGATTGAACGGGTCATTCTGACCTCGGAAGACTCCATCATTTTCCCAGGCTTCCTCCCTTCCCATTTCCATGGACAAGTATCTTTGGAGAAAAAAGATGATACCTTAATGATCGACCAAATGATGGTTGAGGATCGTGATCTCAAAACCGCTCTTGAACAAGTGGAAAAATGGATGATGATGAAAGCGAGTAAACAATGTAAATCCACATATGAAATGGCAAAATTCTTAGGTATAAGCCAGCCTTCAGTCGTTAGGAAAATGAAGAAATATAAAGGTCAATTACCCATTACGTAAAAGTAAACTAAAAGAATATTTCACTGCAATCTAATAGGAGACCTTCACATGAAGGTCTCTTATTTCTCTTATTTATTTGACACGCCTGCCGAGTCAAATGTTGCCATTTCTTTAAGGACCAATGTCGCTGCCTTTAGGATCGGGTATGCCACTGCGGCCCCTGTTCCTTCTCCGATTCTCATTCCTATATCGAGGATCGGCTCCTT
The DNA here is from genome assembly GCF_042787975.1 of Peribacillus sp. YIM B13482. Lineage (NCBI taxonomy): Bacteria > Bacillati > Bacillota > Bacilli > Caryophanales > Bacillaceae > Peribacillus > Peribacillus sp. YIM B13482. Next base: position 1,919 of record NZ_JBHZPF010000108.1, on the reverse strand, counting down.
ACCAAGCAATTGTATGGCTGTTCTATGACCTGGTTCAGCCGATCGATGTCCAACAAACATATAATCTGCTGCATGTTCAGAAATGAGGTTGGCCAATACAGCGGCCGTGGTTGTAATGAAACCATCAACAAGAATGGGTATACGGTTATTCGCTGCAGCGATCATGGCCCCTGCCATACCTGCAATTTCGTATCCACCGATTTTCATCAAAATATCGATTGGATCATCAGGACTAGGTTTTCTTAACGAAATCGCTTTTTCAATTATTCTTTGCTTATGTAAAATGCCTTCAGACTTCAAACCTGTTCCCTGTCCCACTAGCAATTCGGAGCTTTTCCCGCTTACGACGGAAATGATGGCGGAACTGGATGTCGTATTTCCGATTCCCATTTCACCAAGAATCAGGCAGTTCACTCCACGGGCAATCATTCTCTGTGCACGATCATATCCAATTTCAAGCGCTTGAAGTGCTTCTTCCTTTGTCATCGCATCTTCTTTATAAAAGTTTCTAGTTCCACGGCGGACTTTTCTCGAAGTTAATTCCGGAGCCTCGATATCTGCATCGATCCCTATATCGACAATGTCCAAGTAAGCATCTATCGCACGGCTGAGTACATTGATGGCGGCTCCATCATTCAGGAAATTGAGTGCCATTTGTTCCGTCACTTCTTTTGGATATGCCGACACCCCTTCTTCCGTAATTCCGTGGTCGGCTGCAAACACGATAACACCCGGTTTAGAAATGTCCGGAAAGGCCTCTCCTGTCATCTTGGCCAATTCAATTATCCATTCCTCAAGTCGTCCTAAGCTTCCCTGAGGAACCGTCAGTGAATCGACATGGCCTTTTACCTGCCGTCCCATATCCTCATCCAGCATCGGGATGGAAATGGCGGCTAACCCATTCGTCATATTAAAAACCTCCATAATCCAAAATGAAAAACCTTAACCATCGGAAAAGGTTCTTATCCATCATTTTCTATAAATACAACTTAGTCAATATAATTATCCTTTAAACTTTAACATGTGTACACACTAAGATCCATTTACTTCGGGACCCCTATTTCATTTAATGGATAGATGCGAAATTCCACTTTGCCCACAAGTGATTCCTCTGAAATAAAACCAAATCTTCTTCCATCCCAACTTTTCCTGCGATTGTCCCCCATGACAAATAAGTGACCAACAGGTACCTTGGATTTCCCAAGTAAATCATTCAGGGTGAAATTCTCCGTCAGATTTTCTTCAGGTGGAATTTCCTCTTTTTTCGTTTTCAAATATGGTTCTGTATACTCTATTCCATTAATAAACAGCATATCATCCTTCATTTCGATACTGTCACCTGGTAAACCGATCACCCTTTTTATATACTTCGCATCTGCGTCCGGTGCATTAAATACAACCATATCGAAACGTTCTGGCTTTCCGATTTTAGTTACCACGATCCGGTCATCGTTTTCATAAGTCGGCTCCATTGATTTACCCTTGACGGTAACTGGCGTAAATAAAAACTGTTGGCAAATAAACACGATCATAAAAGCGAATAAGATAGATTTCAACCAAGAGAACACTTCAGTTTTCATATCATTCTTCATAGCGACTCCCTCCCATCTATTGTGAACGGCTAACATTTGAAACCAATGCATGCAGCGTCAAGACCAATTTTTTAGCTCTGTTACTCCCTGTATGCTGAGTTTTGCCGGTCGGTGTTCAGAGGAGATATTCTAAAAGAAATATATGGAAAAATTGTAACATATCCATTTATCGCTTGCGAGAATTAATCATTTTTATTAACTGGGGCGCAAAGCAAATCTAAAAATATATCGAAAAAAGGATAGCGAATTTCGAGGCTGCTGAAAAACTCACGTTTTTCTAACTAGTACGGTAAATCAAATTAAAAAAAGACGATTCTCATTCGATAC
>NZ_JBHZPF010000107.1:0-5805 GCF_042787975.1 Peribacillus sp. YIM B13482 | reverse complement strand
ATGCATTGTCATTTTTGGGGGTATCTGTAATATGTGGAATTGTAATTTTATCGTATGAAAAGTTAATGAACTAACGGGTGCGTTAGTTCATTAAGAAATCCACCAATTTTGTGACTTTTGTTGGTTTGGAATAAAGTTTGATTAAAAGTATCGTGAAAAGCCTTACTTAGAAACAAATAAAAACGAACCGGTTTGAAAAAAGTTTGAGAAAAACGTTTTATGATTTTCGGATATTAGCATTTCTGTTTGTAAAAAAGTTTAATCATTTCGGTAGACGAATCTTCCATTTTCGCCTCATAGAAAAATAAAAAAGCGTAGATATCAACTAACCTATACCTTATCTACGCCAGTTATATTATGTTTAAATTTGCTTATACTTCGTCATGTAAATAAATTTGACCCGAACCGATGATTATTGCTGGCCCGCCAACCTTAATTTGTCGAATTGTATTTTGAGTTTTTTGAATGGTCATGTCGATATAGCTTCGGCGTCCCATTTCAAATCCTTGCTCACCGCGAATATGGTATACTCCTTCTTCTGTACTAGGTATAACACCATATTCTATTAAATAAGAACCTAATGGTCCACTTGCTCCACCTGTTGCTGGATCTTCTGCAATTCCCATGGCAGGTGCAAACATACGGCTATGAACATGCGAGGTTTTCTCAACTGTTTCTGTCGTAAAAGTAAAAATATGCTGGCGTTCTAGATTTGCGCTAAAATGCTCTTTCCAAATATCTGTGCGGAAGCGAATTTTTTCCATCGCCTCTAAAGAACAAATTGGGATAAATAAAAATGGGACACCCGTCGAAACCGTTTGTATAGGTAGTGTTGGATCAATATCATCAGTATGGAGTGATAATAGTTGTGCGACCACTTCCGCATCCAAAAACTTTTCGCCAAACTCCGCAAGGGGCTGTTCCATTTCAATTTTTTTAATGACATCCTTCTCTTTATGTACAGTTAGTGGAATATCGCCTACTCCTTCTTCAAAAACCCATTCATTGCGACCTTCTTCTGTAGCAACGATTCCCTTTGCTGCTAACACGGTGGCTGTTCCTATTGTCGGATGCCCTGCCATTGGAAGTTCTAACTTCGGTGTAAAAATGCGCACCTTTTTCGTCTTGTGAGGGTCACTTGCTGAAAATACAAAGGCAGTCTCAGATAAATTCAATTCATTTGCAAGCACTTGCATCATTTCTGTAGTAAGACCTTCTGCATCTTCAAAAACGGCAAGTTGATTACCTCCGAATGATTCAGTCGTAAATACATCGACCAATGTATACTCGTATTTTTTCATATGCCTTTCTCCTTGTCTAATACTACTGTCCGAATAAAAAATATCTAAATATTCAATATTCTTATTTTAACTGTAACATAAATAACAAAAAAGACACTATTTCTAGTATCGGATCTCATATTTTATTGAACCTACAGCGAGAAAACGGTCGGAATTTTTTATAAACGTTTAAACTTTAATATAAACCTACACGAATATCGATAATAACATTAGAAAATTCAGTTAAATAAAAGTAGTTTCGTTCCAAATTTGATGAAAACTCATGCTGTCTGCTCATCTTAATGCCTTTTAGCCTCGTTCACCGACCTAATGAGGAGACGTCTTGAATCTTTAACCATGACTGATAGTATGCACCAATACCCGACCCACGACCTTGCTTAATCCACTTTTCAATTTCAGATGTGCTTTTTCTTTTGGACATAAAAAACACCCCTTTGGCTATTCATAACCAAAGGGGTGAGGCATCGCAACTTTATTTTAAACGTCGCGACTTTATTTAAAATCTACAAATGGCATCCGTGCTATCATTCTTATGCAACTAAAGGGGCAGGATAGTTCCATAAGCATTGTGTATTCGAACTGTGCAATAAAGAATTTTATGGATAAAACCTATCTTCTTGCAAAAAATAAGATAATAATCTACAAGGAGACTTAATAATGAAAAAAATAGCCTTAATCTTTCTTATCCTTTTCATTTCGTCTAGTAGTACTACTGAAGCAAAAAACACAATTGAAACAATTCCTCAAAACAAGCCGCCTTCCATTATGGAATTAGCATTTCTAAGATATCTTGGTGGAACCATTCTTGAAGTTATGGAAAAACAGGGTGATAGTCAATTATTCACATTTAATAGAATTGAAAAAATTTCAAGGGATATTCAAAATGATACATATGATGTGTCATTACATGTAATTGGATATGAGGGACCCCTCAACCCACCTTTTAAGTTAATTCAAATGACTATTCGTATACCAGGAGAAAAATATACTAAATATAGTGTGATTTCATACAAATATCGGTATATTAATGACAAAGAATTGAATGAGCTAACTAAATATCTTGCTGATTAAATTAGGTTTCATAATTTCGAAGTTTGTGCCAAGTCTACAATAAGCCTTAATGAACTAACGAGTGCGTTAGCTAAAGATCAGAGCTGTCTTTAAGGCAGCTCTTTCTTTATGGAACTATCGGGGCAGGTTAGTTCCATGAGAAGAGCGAACTTACATAGTATTAAGACTTACCAAAATTAATCGAGAGGACTAAATAAATGGAGAAAATAAATGAAATAATTTATGGTCTTATAAACCAAGGAATAATAAAAAATGATGATATAGACATAAAGAAATTAAAAAGTGGTACTACAAATGGAATTCTATATACTCTACATTATAATGGAATACCAAAATATGTAATTAAAATAGACAAACCTAAATTAATAGCTGCAACAGAGGCTTTTCTCCTTACTTATAAAGATGTAAATTTGTTGCCTAATGTACTTTATACAGACGAGAAAAAAGAATTTATAGTATACTCTTATATTTTTGGAGAAACTCACTTTTAATCGAGGTTCTAAAATAGAATGGATGACTATTTTAATTAAGGAACTATTAAATAAATACAAAAAAGTAAACAAAGAAAACTGGGGAAGAGTAAATGGAATACATAGAAATTCATGGGCGGACTTCAATCTAAGTAGTTTGGAATTCGCCCATGAGGATATAGGCGATTTATTACCAAGTGAAGATCATAAAAAAGTAGAGGTATTGGTTAATAAATTGAAAACATACGAACATCAAGAAGAGAAGTATTACCTTCATGGAGATGCTGGTGTTCATAATTTTGTATTTAAGGGCAACAAATTAAATGGGGTTATTGACCCTATGCCTTTAATCGGGCCAAAAATTTATGATTTTACGTATGCTTTTTGCTCTTCTCCAGACGATTTAAATTTAGAGACGCTGCTGTCATCTTTCTCATTATTGACTCAAGATGTCCACAGTAATAAAGAAAGGCTTTTGGAGGAAGTTATTTTTCAATTATACACACGTATAGGCGTTTGTATTAGGGTTCACCCACATGACTTAAGTGGCTATCTTAAAGCTTGGAAAGAATGGAGAGTATATCTACCTTCAATGTAAATAGCGATTCTTAGTGAACTAAAGGGGCAGGATAGTTTGACTGTAGTTTTACAAAAAAGATTGATCATTAACAATAAAGTTCGATAATTTATATTAAAGTTTGATAAAAATAACCTCTTTGGATTCTCATCCGTAAGAGGTTATTTTTAGTTATGCTTTTTATTGAGTTTTTGGTTTCTGCTGATAGTTTTTAAATTTCAATCGTGTATAAGAAATAATGCCGGACAATAAGAAGAAGCTGATAATCGTTCCTTCACGAATATTGATTGGTAAATTGTATAGTAGTGATATTGTTATTGATAGAATAATGGAGAATAAATCGACACAATATCTGTATGGAGAGAAAGGGCGTTTTGTTAATTCAGCTATTCGTAAACATAAACTTTCAATAGGAAAAGGAATAATATCTAATGATAAAATAATGCCTGTTGTTCCACCGGCTAGTATCGCACCGAAAATAAATAGTCCGATTCTTACTAAATAATTCTCTACGTGAATCGTACCGAAAATAGTATAGAGGAAAAAATTAATAACCATTCCAAAGAACAAGATGGAAATGAACATCAAAGTAAATTTTCTAAAATCCTTTTTTTCGCATAGGCAGATATAACCGAATAGAAAAATGAGATTTGCAATGAATGTAATTGTGCCAACTTTGATGGAAGTCCATTCAGATATGGATAAATTCATCGCATTAAAACTGCTGACACCAACATTAGCTTTTAATGTAAGACTAATGCCAATAGCACTTACTATATAGAGTAGAATGGATTGAATTACTTTTTTCATGATTATTCCTCTAATAAGTCCATTATTTGCATTAAATTTTGTATCGTATATGTGCTCTTAGGTGAACATGATTTAGGCATGCTTCTCTTAGGGTTGAACCATATACAATCAATTCCGACATTGATAGCTCCTTGAATATCCGATGTTAAACGATCACCTATCATTAAAAATTCTTCTTTACGGCTTGTATGCAGGGCATCAAAAATATAGTAAAAGAATTGGGGATTCGGTTTTTCATAACCAATTTCTTCGGAGATAAAAATTTGTTCAAAATATCCTTGTAGCTTGGCACCTCCTAATCTTTTTCTTTGAGTCTTTCCTACACCGTTTGTTCCAATATATAATTTATAATCTTGCTTACTTAAAGCATTTAATAATTCATGTGCATGGGTAATGGTCTTATGTCCTTGGTTTAAATGCTCACGGTACATAGCTTCAACTTTTGCTCCGTTTTCATCTATATGAAATTCCTTCAAAAAAAGTGAAAAACGCGTTGTCAGCACTTCTTCACGAGAAATCAAGCCTTCCTCTAATTGATGCCATAATCCATCATTAATGCGCTTATAACATGCAATGGTTTGTTTGTTATAGGGCAACCCGTAAAGCGTAATAATTTGTTTTAAAGCCTTTTCTTCTGAATCTTGAAAATCAAGTATCGTATCATCTAAGTCAAAAATAATATGTTTGTATTTGTTCATTCCTATCCACCTCTTGGTAGTAATATATCGAAAGGAAGAATATAATAATAGGAGATATCTCATATTGAGGTGATAAAATGGAAAAAATCAATTTGAAGGATTACGCTGAAAATTTTGTAGGTATATATAATGATATTCAAGAAACTTTTCCGAAAGCAGTTTTACATCAGGCTTTTATTTGTAAGTTTTCTTCTAATGAATATATAGTGCGCTTTGATGAAGATATTCAGTACTTATTTTTATTATTGGATGGGCGGGCAAAAATATATATCGTACACGAAAATGGAAAACGTGCGTTGATTCAGTTTCTAAAGAAAGATGATTTTATTGGTGAATTATCCTTGATTGAGGTGGAAAAGAATTTAAAAGATGTTGTGGCTATAAATGACTGCACTTGCTTAGCGGTTCCATTGGCTTCATCGAAAGAGCATCTGTTAAACGACAATCTTTTTCTCCATAATTTATCAAAATATTTAGGTGATAAATTACTTAAAAGAACGGATCATTACACAGCTATGCAGGATTATGAATTCAAAAATCGATTGGCAAAATATATTCTTCAAATAGAAAACGATGGATGCTTTCAAGAGAAGCATACCGAAACAGCAGAATACGTGGGGGTAAGCTATCGACATTTATTATACACACTTAACCAATTCCTTGAAGATGGATTATTAGAAAAAAAAGGAAGGGAATATTTTATCATTAATAAAGAAAAGTTAGAAAGATTGAGTTCAAAAAAGGATTAATATAGAAAGTATTTTTAAGGGACCAAGGTTCCTTTTTATTTTGTTCTTAATAAACTCCCTCAGTTTAATAGATCATGCTCACGAATACTCGCTTATTCGCAGGATTTCATACCACATGGTATAGGTTGC
>NZ_JBHZPF010000106.1:0-5973 GCF_042787975.1 Peribacillus sp. YIM B13482 | reverse complement strand
GCACTTCCGCTCCAATCAACCTTAAATAGTTTCGTTTTAAAAACAACAATCTTTACGAAAAGAGCCTTTTATTATGACTAACTTTATGTACATATTTTGTTTATTAGTATGGGGGCTTAATTTTATTGCCGTAAAGATTCAAGGTACACCTGTGAGTTTAGAGTTATCTTTAACATATCGTTTAAGTATGACGGCAATCCTATTTTTCATTCTTTTATGCATTCTCAGACCTAAAGGAAAACCCATGAAAAGGGATGTTCCATTTATTATTGTGTTTGGAATATGTAATTTTGCCTTAAGCTATTTATGTCTTTATTACGCGACTATCTTAAGTTCAGCGGCTATGGTTACATTGATCTTTTCATTGAAAGTCATTTTAACACCTATAGCCCTTCGTCTTTTTTTGAAAGAACAATTACGTTCTCGTATCTTAATTGGAGGGGTAATTGGTGTACTGGCTGTGTGTATTGTTATTTACCCAAGTTTGAATGACATTCATGGATTTAATGATATAAAAGGAATCATGATAGCCGTTCTTGGTACCATCCTTACTGCAATGGGCGATGCATGCTCAGCTAGAAATGCTAAGAAGAAAGTAAACCCAATCTATGCTAATGTAATTGGATTTGCAGCAGGAGGAATTCTTTTAGGGGCAATTGTGTTCATAAAAGGACAAGCAGTCAGTATACCGACATCCATTTCATATTTGTCTGCTTTGTTCTATTTAACTATATTCGCCTCCTTTGGAGCTTGGCTATTCTACCTCAAGCTTGTAGAGAAAATAGGCGGGGCAAAAAGTGGATACATGGTTGCCCTATTTCCGGCAATTGGAGGTGTGGCTTCAGTGATGATTGGTGAATCAGATCCATCCATTTACTTGGCTGCTGGCTGTCTTTTCAGTTGTTTAGGTGCTGCCATTGCATTAGGAATAGGCAAGCATATTGGTAAAATTAACTTGAAAGAAGAAAATTCGATTAACAAATAAGGGTTTCCGCCGTAATTCGATACAGAGAGGGATGGGACAATGGAAAGTAAATGGCCAAAAGAAATGAGAGTAGCGCAAATCCGCGTTGCACGTCCTACTGATCAACTCAAGAAGGTTGTAGACTTCTATTGTGAAGGATTAGGTTTGAAAAAAATCGGTTCTTTTGAAGGGCACGAGGGATATGACGGCATCATGATTGGGCTGCCTGATTCCAGCTATCATTTAGAGTTCACTCAGCATAAAGATGGCAGGCCTTGTCCGGCCCCATCACAAGATAATCTGCTCGTCTTTTATATTCCTGAACGTAAAACCATTGAGGAAATCACGAATAGATTGAAAGGTATGGGGTATGAACCGGTTTCTCCGGAAAATCCATATTGGGAAAAGTCAGGTGTTACCATTGAAGATCCGGATGGCTGGAGAATTGTATTGATGAATTCGCCAGGAATAGGACATTAAAATAATAAAAGTGAATTTATTTAGAATCTACAAGTGGGGACCCAATCTTGCTGCTTAACAGGCAGCCAGCCCCCTTCTTTATCGAATGAATGAAATCGGCCGAAAAGGATGGTGCTTTTCGGTCGTTTTGGGTTCATGAAGACATAGTGATTCCGCCATTGATGTGAAGGGCATCCCTGCTATATATGCTCCCTCATCAGATGCAAGCAGCACATACATTCATTAGATAAGTCATTCCAGGTACGTTAGCGTATAAGGAGGCCCTAATCGAAGTATAGGGGCATTGTAGTTAAAAAAACCTCTCAAATCAAAAGGCATTGAAGCCTTTTTGGAGCATCGTGTAGTCGTACTGAACACTATGCCGGAAAAATTTTTGTAATGATTTATTTAGCCTTGGACATACTTAATTAAGATATATAAAAGAACCATTTATCTAAAGGAGGAACCCGTATGTCTAACGAAAATATTCAAAATAAAATGGAAAATATTTGGCAGGATACATGTGGATCATGGGAAAACTGTACGGAAACTACAATTCAGTCATTCTTGGCAAAATCCGAAGAAAGCAATATAGACCCGCAATATTGCATGAGCTGGGTGGAACAACATAAAACCCAAATACCTGAGTGGCCCGCCGTTTCAAAAGTGTCGCTGGACTGGGTAAATCAACATACTTCTACTGGATCACCCATTTCAATGAAGGACCAGGATCTATAGAATGGTGGAAGGTTTTTAGCCTTTTAAATATTACGAACTCTAATATGAGGTGAAAATAGTTGTCGAATAATGAGAAACAAGACGGTAAATCAAATCGTCGGCAAGGTTCAGAATATAACAGAGAGCATTCGAACAATGATCCAGATTACATGGTTAATGCTTGGGACGAAACGAATGTTGAAGATTCATTTGTACAATCAGCCATCCAAGAAGAATTCAATAATCCAGTAATCCAAGAATCCATCTTGAAATTCAATAAAATAGCAAATGAAGAAGAAAAGGAATCTTGATTTTAACGCCCCATAGGGCGTTTTTTTTTGAAGCAGGAAGTGAAAAGAATTTTTAAGTCACATATCTTTCGCCTTGTTGCCATAAGAATTTAGAATATAACTGATATACAAATAAAGGGAAAAGGCATATTGATATCGTATAAAGCATATTATAATTCTTTTTTATATTAACTAAGTAAGATCATCATTAATGGGGGAGTGAAGATAATGGAAGCATCGGTAGAGCGGATTTTTTCTAATGCATTGGTGGAATTGGCCGGGCATTTTTTTCTAGTGAGTACAGAGAGTTCAGTAAAACTTGGCGATGCAGAGAACTACGTATTTGAGGTTCACAGGGATGGAACACCATACATCTTAAGAATGACACACCAATCACATCGTTCAAAAGGCCAAGTGCTTGCTGAGTTAAAGTGGATAGAGTACTTACAGAATAATGGAAGTGAAATACCGAAAGTTATCCCTTCTACAGAAAATAACTTAGTTGAAATTGTAAAGGGTCTGGATGGCACAGATTTTTATTGTTGCTTATTTGAAAAAGCCCCTGGTGTAAGGGTGAAAGTCACCGATGAAAATTTCGACGGACATTTATTTTCCGAATGGGGAAGAACAATAGGCCACCTGCATAAAAAAACAAAAAGTTACAAGCCTGAAACAGAATATAAAAGGCTCGATTGGCATGAAGAAGAATTATTGAATGCCGAGCACTATCAATCTGATGTTCCAGAGCAAGTGATGCACCAGCAAGAATTAATCATAAATAAATTAAATGCACTTCCAATTCATCAAGATAATTTTGGATTGATTCATTCTGATATACATAACGGCAATTTCCATTTCCATGAAGGCAAGATTCATGTTTTTGACTTTGATGACTGTTCTTATCACTGGTTAGCTAGCGACCTGGCCATACCTCTGTATTATCTTATGTGGAGTTTAGAACGTGAAGGTGTAAAAGAACTCGATGGATATGCTGCCAAATTCATGAGGGATTTTATAAAAGGTTATGAGACGGAAAATAAACTCGCACCTGTAGATTACGAAACGATCCCGCTATTTTTAAAATTAAGGGATCTAACGTTATATAATTTTTTTCATAAAAAGTACGATTTGAAGAATGCGGATAATCAATTATATAAAACCGTTCAGAAAACCGAACAAAGAATCATGGAAGGCCGTCCTATTGTTCACTTCAATTCGAACCTGATTTATTGAAAGATTGATGTATCTGAACATTAAACAGGGTACTGACAAGGAGGCTTTAACTGAATATGAAGTTCAATGCACTAGTACCTGAACTATCAGTATCGAATATAAGTGAATCGAAAAAATTTTACCTTGAAATTTTGGGGTTTCATTTAGAATATGAACGTGTTGATGATAAATTTGCCTTTCTTTCTTTAGGAGAATCGCAAATTATGCTGGAAGAAATAAATGGAAGTTGGGATACAGGAGAATTGATATATCCATTAGGCAGAGGGATTAATTTTCAAATTGATATTGATGATGTTGAAAAATTGGCGGCTGCTTTAAAAAGGCGTGGAATAAAATTATTTAGAGAAATGATGGAAAACCATTATGAAAGCGATAATGAGGTGTTTGTAAAAAAGGAGATTTTAGTTCAAGATCCAGATGGTTATTTACTAAGGTTTTCACAGACAATGAATCCGAGTGGGGCAGTCTTAAAAAATAAGGGGGATTGGCATGTCAGAAACGAAAAATAATAGTCTTACATATATGATTCGGACTGGTGAATTAAAAGATGCGGAAGCAGTTTTGGATGTACAGTATTCCGTTATTTCCGAAGGTGAGTACTTTATTGCGTTATCAGACGAGTTTAATAAAACACCAGAACAACAAAGGGATTGGATACGAAGGCTATTGGAAAGTGAACGAGAAACCATCATCGTGGCCGAAATAAATGGTGAAGTCATTGGATGGATAGGATTTCAATCGGAAAATAGGAGGAGAATGTCTCACAAGGGCTCATTTGGGATCATGATTAGAGAAAAATACAGAGGGATGGGTATTGGAAAAAAACTAGTTAAAGCATTATTGGAATGGGCGGAAACCAATCCGTTCATTGAAAAGGTGAGTTTAGGAGTTTTTTCAACAAATCATCGGGCAATATCACTTTATAAAAGTATGGGGTTTGTTGAAGAAGGCCGTAAAGTTAAGGAGTTTAAGATGAACGAAAGTGAATACGTTGATGATATTATCATGTACAAGTTGGTTTGAACAGACTGAAAGAGCATGAATTGATTCAATACATGCTCTTTCGGTTTTGTTATGTATCTATTTTTATATTAAAACGATGTTTCCGTCATGCATCATTTAATTATTTTAACCTTCACTTGCTTTCTTCCCCACGTTAAAGCATCCGCTTCTTTTGCGATGAATACATCGATTCTGTTTCCTTTGATCGCGCCGCCCGTGTCTGCAGCGATTGCTTGTCCATAGCCTTCGACTTCAACGATGGAGCCTAGCGGAATCACGTTCGGATCGACTGCTATCAGTTTGGCATCATCATATTTTTGTAAATCGACGCCCATTCTTGTGGTGCCTGAACATCCTTCGCAGCTCGCTGTATATGCAGTACTTGTTACCGTCAGTTCTTTAACGGCCGAGCTTGCTAAACTGGCTCTTTCTTCTAATTTACTGAAAGTCCGTGCACCGGCTATACCGTCAGCGGATAATCCCTTTTGCTTTTGAAAGTTCATGACTGCTTGTTTTGTACCTGTACCATAAATTCCATCGATCGTTGATGTGTAAACATCCGAGGCTTTCAATAGCCTCTGCAGTTCAGCTACAGGTCTTCCGATATCCCCGCTTTTCAGTACCTGGATTTTCTGATTCGTTTTTGTTCCTGCTATTCCATCGGCTTTCAGCCCTGATTTTTCCTGAAACTTCTTTACGGATTCTTTTGTAATCGGTCCGTAGTAACCTGTTGCTTCATAATAGGGAAAAACCCCTTTTGTCAGTAATAATTCTTGTAGTTCCTTTACATCACCATTACTCATTCCTGATGAGAGTGTGCGATCCAAAGCTGCGGCTTCGCCTTTAGTTGGCATGCAAACTCCTAGAATGAATACAGAAGCCGTTAGGATCGTTATTATAATTTTCTTCATGTTTATCCTCCTCGTTGTTTCCTGCAATTAAACCATTCGTTAAACGATCACTCTTTTAGGCGCAGATAAGGAAAAACACCGCGAAGGCACTAAGGAATTGTTAAAACATGTTAGAGAAAGAAAAGAAATGAGGCGGAGAACGGGTTACCATATCCTTAGTAATTAGCGGATTCTGGATTCTATTAAAAAGAATCAGGAAAAGAATTGAGTGGACTAAATCCAGGCAACATCGTTCGGGGATGGATTTTTTCAATAATCCACTCCTTCAAGTCAGGTCTTTTCATTCACGGACTCTTAGCAAGGATATGGCGGTCTGTTTTATAAGAAACATCTATGGCGGCGATCCTCGCCGCCACCATCTATCACGAAACCCTGCTCATTACCCCAAAATAGAGTC
>NZ_JBHZPF010000105.1:0-6110 GCF_042787975.1 Peribacillus sp. YIM B13482 | reverse complement strand
GACCGTAAAGCCTCTTTTCTTTAATTCAACCTTAATCTTACGTGTTCCGTACGCCTTACGGTTTTTATCAAAAATATCTAAAATGGCGTTTGTGACATCGTCTTCTGAGATTCGTTCTTTTGCTTCGTAATAATAGGTACTCCTTGAAAGCTCTAGGACGCCACACATTGCTGATACCGAGTATTTATCTTTGTTCCGTTTAATGACATTTACTTTCGTCCTAGTATCAGCGCGGCTTGCTTTAAAATATCATTCTCCATCTGTAACTTCTTCAGTTCTTTTCGTAGTTTAATAAGTTCTTGTTCCTCAGGTGAACGGTTATCTTTTTCTTTAAAAGAACCTGTGTTTTAACTCTGTTGTATCCACCGGTCTAAAGAAGAAGGAGTAAGTTCATATTCTTCAATAAGAGCCTTACGGTTTTTCCCATTTTGGTAGAGTTGAATGATCTGTTGTTTAAATTCGGAAGTGAACGTACGGCGTTCTCGCTTGGTCATTTTGAATTCTCCCTTATCTGTAGTGTGTTAAGTGTATCTGCCCTTAAAACTTCTGTCCAGATAAGTGTAGACGATTCATATCTTTAATATTTAAGGGGGAAAAATAATGAATTCAATCATTGTTATCTCTATAGCATTATCTGGTTTATATTGTTAATATTATCGTTCATGGTTCATTTCTTATATAAGACAGTAGAAAAATCACATAAAAGAAATAAAACAACTCTTTACAAAGGCGAAGATGGTTTTCCTATAGGTACCCATTACCCTACCCAAAAGTTTTTAATAGTATTTATGGGAATGAATTAAATATTAATTCTCCTAATAAAGAAACAGTACTGATTTTCACCCAATCTACTTCTAGTATATGTAAACGTGTATACGCTATATTAGATCTAGTGAGAAAAAAGTATTCAAACAAGGAATTTATTATTTTAATGGTGGCTTAAAAAGAAGAAGCACTGAACTATGTAAACGAGTACTTTTTAAATAATTTTCAGGTAAGTTTAATAAAAGAAGGAGACCTAGAAGATCTTGGTATCTCTAGTGTTCCATTTTCGTATTTACTATCATCAGAAGGCAATGTTTTAAATAAAGGGGTAGTTAATCCTATTGAGCACTTTGACATTCTTTTTTCACAAGAGGAAGATAGAAAAATTTCTTAATCTTTTTTTATCTAATTTTTACAATACTACGATATGAAAGGTATTTCTTTCATATGAATGTAATGCTTAAACTCACTTCATAAAAAAAGCCAAAGTAAAGGTCGATAATCCTGTAAAAAGCATGCTGATGAGTGTTGATAAAAAAGTAAATAAAAGCCACTTTAAAGAGTTTTTGAATAATTTCTTCATTATCCGTTTACCTCTTTAGCTTTATTTTCTTTCCAATAGACGTCTGAAAATACTTCAGAAAATGCATCAATACTTCTATCTAGGGGTACAGCCATGGGTAGCGTCACATCGCCATCAAGTTAAAATTTTGTAGGATCCCCAATACGAAATTTTGGACTTTTCTTGTAACTTATAAGCTCAGTTTATCGTTTTTGGTGGACGCGGTACCCTTTTTTATCAACTTACTGCTGTTTATAGTCTGATACAAAATTTCTTATTTCTTGTATCGGTATTTCCAAATTAATAACCATTTGAATGAGTTCAATCCATTCTTTATCAAGTTCTTCTACTGTATCGTTTGCCTCCTTACTTAGCATTACTATTCCCCTATCAGAATCAGCGGGTAACCCCCAGGTATCTTTCTCAAACCAGATTCACCTTCTTTTCTTGATACCCCTGTGATTCTTCGTGTAGCAGTTCCGACTGCTCATATAGGCTTTTAGATGTCTGATAGTCATCGAAATCCACTTTTAAATCTATCTGTAATTTTCCTTTTAATTCGCGATTTGACTTTTTCCATTCCTCTAAACTTTTTATGTAAAAGAGTTTTGAAAACCTCGGTTTTATATTTTCCCAGTGAAAATAAATAAGATATCACACCATTGCAACAAATCTTCACGGTATTGTTTTTGTTCTTCTATAGACAGCTTTAAAATCATATCCCGCATCGGCTAAAACGTGCTCAATGTTCAAAATAAGGATGCTGTTATGCCTTTAAGCAAAGGATTTTTGCGAATTTTTTTCTGATTTCCGCAAAAAAAGACCACCCTTACTAAAAAGGATGATCGGTCCTGTTGAAAATAGACTTCTTACCTAATCTGCCCATTCCCACTCATCATATATTTAATCGTTGTCAGTGCAGGCAATCCCATCGGTCCGCGCGCGTGAAGCTTTTGGGTTGAGATGCCGATTTCTGCCCCAAAGCCGAGTGCTCCTCCATCTGTAAATCTAGTGGAAGCATTGTGGTATATTGCGGCTGCATCCACTAATTGCATGAATCGCTTAGCCGTATCATCATTTTCTGTAATGATAGCCTCTGAATGCTTTGTGCCGTACTGATCAATATGCTCAATGGCTTCATCTAGACTGTTGACCGTTTTAACTGCAAGATCTAAGCTTAAATATTCGTTGGCCCAATCCTCTTCGTTTGCAGGGATTACATTGAGCAAGACTGCAGCTGCTTCTTGATCACCGTGAATCGTAATGCCATATTCCTTTAACGTTTCTGCAAGAATTTCTTTATTTTCACTCAGCCAATCTTTATGAACGATAAGTGTTTCCGCTGCATTGCATACAGCAGGACGATCTGTCTTGGCATTGATAATTATGTTTAAAGCTTTTTCTGCCTCAGCTTCTTTATCAAAATAGATGTGGCAATTTCCTACACCTGTTTCAAGGACCGGAACCGTCGCATTTTCTACAACCGCCTTGATTAAAGAAGCACCGCCTCTAGGAATTAAAACGTCGATATGCTCCTTCATGGTAAATAACTTCTGAGTTGTCGCACGGTCTGTTGAAGCAATGAATTGCACGGCTTCTTTAGGTATCTTTGTTTTTTCAAGGGCGCGGTGCATCACTTCAACAATCATTTTGTTGGATGAAAGCGAGGATGATCCTCCTTTCAGCACAATTGCATTACCTGACTTCAATGCAAGTCCTGCCGCATCTGCCGTTACATTTGGACGTGCTTCGTAAATCATTCCAATGACACCAAGGGGAACGCGTACCTCTTGCACTTTCAAACCATTTTCAAGCGTCCAGCCGGAAAGAACATCACCCGTTGGATCCGGAAGACCAGCAACCTGGCGCAGTCCCTCTGCAAAGTCACTGACTCTTTCTTGAGTTAGTGCAAGACGATCCATATACGCCTGGTCAAACCCTTTTTCTCTTCCTTTTTTCAAGTCCTTTTTATTTGCGTCCAAAATGATTCCATATTCTTTTTCTAATTCATTCGCTACAATTCTAAGTGCATCATTTTTTTCCTCAGTTGTCAGCATGCTTAATATTTTCGCTGCTTTTTTCGCTGTGATTGCCTGTTCTTCCACCGTCATTGGTTTAAGCGGTGCAACACTCATCAAAACCCCTCCTGTAAGTTTTTAGCTTGGCACCTTCATTGAGAAATCGAGAGAACATACAAACGTCTCTTGATCAATAGCTGCCGCCGTTTCGTTTTTAGTTTCTTGTGTCAGCTGTTCAGTTGAAAAGTTGATTCTGCCGAGACCGAATTCTTCTCCCTCTTCGTCAAGGATGGTCACAACGGCCCCATCGTTAAATCTTCCGTTCACTTCCTGAATATCGATTGGATATATATTTCTCTGCTGATCAATTATGGCTGTTTTCGCTTTTTGAGAAATGATGATTTTGCCCTCAGGGCCTGAATGAAACGCAATCCATTGCTTTTTCTTATCAAGGTTAAAGGCATTCGGCTTCGGCTCAAAATACGTACCTCTGGCAGTGCCCTTCACTGCATCCATCAGGATATCCCTTGTGCTTGATTTTCCTAAAAAGGACTGAATGCCGGATGCCATCGCAATTTTAAAGGCTGCAATTTTTGATTTCATGCCGCCTGTACCGACTGGGCTTCCTGTTCCCCCAGCTGCTGCTTCAATTTCAGGTGTGATGGCATCTACTTTTTTAAGCAATTTCGCATCTGGATTATTGTTCGGATTGTCATTAAAAAGTCCATCAATATCAGATAAAATAATCAGGAAATCAGCACCAATCAGCGCGGCCACCTTAGCAGACAGCGTATCATTGTCTCCAAATTTCAATCGATCGACTGTGACTGTATCATTTTCATTTACAATCGGAATAATTCCGCGTTCCAATAAGACATTCATCGTATTTTTCATATTGCCATAGCGTGTTTCATCGGAAAAATCACTTCTTGTAATTAACAGCTGTGAAGCGACGTATCCGTGAGATAAAAAGAGTTCTGAGTAAGATTCCATTAATAGACCCTGTCCGATGGAAGCTGCTGCCTGCTTTTCAGGTAAGGCAGATGGACGCTTGATGCACCCTAACTTACGATAGCCCGCTGCTACTGCTCCAGAAGAAACTAAAACCGTTTCATATCCTGCATCCTTTAGCTCTACAATCTGATCCGCCAGCTTCTCAAGTTTTCTGCGGCTGAGCTCACCATGCATGCTGGTCAGTGAACTGCTTCCAATCTTAATAACAACTCTCTTTATCTGTTTCTTTTCTTTGAACATCCTATCCCTCCTGATTTTTCTCCTTTAAACCTACATTCTTAAACTCTGATTAAGACGTCACCAATGCTACTGCCATCTCTTCATTCAGCTCTTTCGAACGTTTCGCCGCTTGATGAATCGCCTGTGAAATGGCTCTGCCGCCATTATTTTTCCGTAAAGCAGCAAGTCCGGATGCTGTCGTTCCATTTGGTGAAGTGACCTTCTCTCTGAGACTTGCCGGTGCTTCGTCGTTCACCAAAATCATCTTGGCTGCGCCTAAAATCGTTTGGGCAACAATCTCACGGACCATCGCTTCATCCATACCCTTTTCAACGCCAGCGTGTTCCATGTGCTCCATTAAATAATAGAAGTATGCAGGTCCGCTTCCTGCAATTCCTGTAAAAATATCCATTTGCTCTTCCTCAATTAAGAACACTTTTCCCATACAGCCAAGCAGTTCTTTCACTGCTATCACATTGTCCATCCCTGTATGTCTTCCCGGACATAACGCAGTTGCCGACTCCCGGATCATACTCGACGTATTCGGCATCAACCGCACAACCTGCTGTCCAAGCTGTAGATGATTTTCCATAAATTCAGTGGAAATGCCCGCTAATACAGAAATCACAACTTGATCCACTCTTACTTTCTCTTTGAGTGCATCGAGAGCATCTGCTGCTCCCTGGGGCTTCATTGCCAAAATAAAGAAATCAACTTCTTCATATGGCAATGCATCCTGATGGACCGCATGAACTCCATACACGTGATTCATTTCCTTTAGTCGTAATTGATTGCTGCGATTTGTCACATAAATTCTCTCTGCTGGTATGCTCCCAACCTGCACAATTCCTGAAATCATCGACTCTGCCATCGAACCGGCTCCTAAAAATGCAACAATTTTATCTCTCAACATTATGCCCCCTAAAAGTTCATTGTTCGTAATTCTGTTCGTATTTTTCAACCTTTTTATCGTAACATGCTGAGATTTAGATTCAAGGGAAGAGAGGACATTCATAAGGAAAAGGCCGAGATAGTGAAAGGAAGCGTTTTCATCTGGTGCTTACATGCCAGTAAGGTCATTTAATCAGGGATAATCCGCTGTAATCGGGGTATTTGCGGATATTTTAGGAAGAAAAACGAAATAAAACAATTCAGTAGCTGTTTTCTCGTTCGAAAAAATATATTAAAAATAAGCGAACGTTCGAAAATGATTTTTGTGGTTTTACAAACGCTCAAAACAGGTGTTTTTAATCAAAAATACCCCATTCGTAAAAGTATACTTTTATGAACGGCAGCGACAATGCTATATTTCCTATTTCAGAAACTTTATATGTTAAGAGAATTTTCAACTTAAAAAGTCGATCTCCACTACGTGAACTGCACCCCATAAAGTTAGACAGGTTATTTCGTTAGGCAGCCCGTTGGGCATGAACTCGGTATTGTACCGGGCTCATGCCTTTTAATTTTGCCTTGATTCGTTTGTGATTATAGTATTCTATATATTTTGCTAGTTCTTGTTTAAAGTGTTCCAC
>NZ_JBHZPF010000104.1:0-6555 GCF_042787975.1 Peribacillus sp. YIM B13482 | reverse complement strand
CGTAAACGCCTGTGGGGTCTCACCTGTCCCGCTGCTCCCGCAGGAGTCTCGCACTTCCGCTCCAATCAACCTTAAATGGTTTCGTTTTAAAAACAACAATCTTTACGAAAAGAGCCTAAAAAATAAACAAAGGGGATAGATCACCTATCACCCTATTACACCATTGTTGTATCATTATTTAAACGCTAATCGATTAACGAAACTGCGGAATTAGTCCAAATCTTCAAATCCATATTTTTTAAAAACCTTGTCAGAATCTACACTTTGAAGATAGTCGTAAAATAGCTGTGCTTCCTTTCGGTGTGAACTATTATTGATCATTCCTACCGGATAAATGATCGGATCGTGTAAATCTTCCTTGGCTGTTGCAACGATATCAACTTTTGATGAGTTCATGGCATCCGTCTTATAAACGAGCCCAGCGTCCACGTTCCCTGTTTCCACATATGTAAGCACTTGCCGGACATCCTTGGCATATATCAATCTATCTTCAACCTCTTTCCAGAGATTCATGTTTTCCAATGTCTGTTTCGCATACTGACCTGCCGGTACAGACTCTGGCGTACCGATCGAAATTTTAGTAGCATTTTTTAGGTCTTCCAAGGATTCCATTTTCTTATCGGAATCCTTTGGCACCACCAGCACCAGTTTATTGCCGACTAAATCGATCCCGTTTTTTTCTTCTATAAGATCTTCATCTACTAATTTATCAAATTTATCTTCAGCAGCTGAGAAAAACAGGTCCACAGGTGCGCCTTGGGAAATTTGCTGCTGAAGAGCTCCCGAGGCTCCAAAGTTATAATTAACTTTCACATTTACATTCACTTTTTCAAATGAATCTTTTATATCATTTAAAGCATCTTGCAAACTTACAGCTGCGGAAACCGTCAATTCCACTTGCTCCGCCTTCATTTCTGTGTTTTCCGCTTCATCATTTGAACACCCTGTCCCCACTGTCACAAGCAGCATAATCGAAAAAATCATAAAGTATATTTTTTTCAAAATCGCTCTTCCTTTCTAACCAGTTATAACTAGTTATATCTAATTATAACTAGTTAATCTAACATTTCCTATTTATCCATGATTTTACTTCCCAAAGGGCACTAAGATACAATAAGGACGGAGGGATGCACATGTCGCAGGAGCTATCCTATACAATCGAAGAAGTGGCACAGCTTTTAAAAGTATCTAAATTGACGATATATGATCTTGTTAAAAAAGGGAAACTGCCTGTATTCCGAGTGGGCAGGCAAATGAGAATGGATGCAAAGGATTTAGAGAAATATATCACTGACAGTAAGTCCCTTACATCCCCGGGTCCTATCGCCGAGCCCCATCGGAACGAAGAGAAGGGCACACCAACCCTTGTCATCAGCGGGCAGGACATGGTTTTGGATATACTGGGGCAGTACATCGAGAAGGATTCCGGCCATAAAACATTACGATCGAACACAGGAAGTTTAAGCGGGCTTATATCCATGTACAATGGCGATTCCGACATCGTGAGTATGCACATGTTTGATGGAGATACGGGTGAGTATAATCTTCCATATATAAAAAAGATCTTGGTTGGCTATCCTTATATTTTATTTAATCTCGTTTCAAGGAATGCTGGTTTATATGTTAAAAAAGGGAAGCCTTTCAATCTCACCACCTGGAATGATTTAAACAAGGATCACTTGACCATCATCAATAGGGAAAGAGGATCTGGTGCAAGAATCCTTCTTGATGAGCAGCTAAGGATCCATAAGATTCCGCCTAAAAGCCTTAAGGGGTATGAAAATGAGGAAACCAACCATTTAAGTGTCGCATCAGCTGTTTCATCAGGTATTGCGGATGTCGGCGTTGGAATTGAAAAAGCGGCAAAAATAGTCGGAGTCGACTTCATTCCATTGATAACGGAACGTTATGACCTTGTTCTATTAAAAACCCCGAAAAACGAGCATATCATAAAAATCGTCAAAAGAATTTTATCCTCGAATCCATTTCAAGCGGAAATCGATACTTTAGGTGATTATGATATTTCCAGGACAGGCTCGATCATTCACGAGACATTTTAAAAAGGAAGGCTACTGTAACAGCAGCCTTCCTTTTTACTTTTCTTTTTTTTTCATATTTCCTAAAGAGCACATTCTTCGATTTCAAACCCCAGGTCTTCGATGATTCCCCAATCCGCCGTTGGTTCTTGACCAGCTGTCGTTAAATAATCTCCGACGAAGATGGAATTGGCTGCATAAAGTGCCATTGGCTGCATGGAACGGAGATTGACCTCACGACCGCCGGCCAGACGGATTTCTTTGCTCGGGTTGACGAATCTCATCATCGAAATCAGTTTCAGGCATTTAGTGGGGGTCAACTCGGAAGTTCCCTCAAGAGGCGTTCCGTCAATTGCATTGAGAAAATTACAAGGAATGGAATCCGCATCAAGGCTGCGTAAGGATAGAGCGATTTCCACTGCTTCCGCAGCAGATTCACCCATACCGAAAATGGCACCTGAACATGGGGACATTCCCGCATCTTTCACAGTTTCGACTGTATCTACCCGGTCCTCATATGTATGTGTTGATGTAATATTGCTGTAGTTTTCCTGTGATGTATTTAAGTTGTGGTTATAGCGATGAACGCCCGCTTCTGCTAGTTTGCCGGCATGTTCCTCATTCAGGAAACCTAAACAGCAGCAGATTTTAAGATCCGTCGTTTCACGGATTTCTTTTACCGCTTCAATGACATGATCAATTTCCCTGTTGGTCGGACGACGGCCAGAAGCAACGATGCAATATGTACCCGCTTTACGACGGATTGATTCTTGCGCTCCCTCGACAATCTTTTCTTTAGTCAGCCATGCATATTTATCGATCGGGGCTTCCGACACGATCGACTGCGAGCAGTAGCCACAATCTTCGGGACATAATCCTGATTTCGTATTGATGATCATATTCAATTTGACCTTTTTTCCATAATGATGCTTGCGTATGAGATATGCTGCATTCAAAATTTCCAAAACTTCGCCATCTGGGGCTTGTACGATTGCTAATGCCTCTTCGGCCGTAACTTTATATCCTTTAATCACGCTCTCCGCTAACATCTTCCAATCCCTTACTAATGTTTCCAAATCCAATCCCTCTTTTCTTTTAATGTTGTCAATTCCTTTCCATGAATCTGCCGCGATTAATTAAGAAGAACTCGCGAAGTTCCAATCGATACGAATGCTGGTGCCTAGACCCCGTGCTTATGTACTTCCTTGGAAAGGAGCTTGGCCAGGGCAAGAATCGATGCTTCCATCCCGACACCTGCAGATAAAGTGAAAGCTAACGCTCCGACTCTAAAGAGATCGTCTACAAAGACCTGCTTCCTGCGATTTATCCCACCTTCTGCTGCTACCGCTTTTTTAGGGTGTCCCCATTTCGATATCAATCTTTCCCTTCAAACCAAAATGTTCGGAAGTTCCCCACCAGTCACATTTGCATCACAGACCATAATGCTTTGCATTTAGAATGGCAGAAAATGACTGGTAACGGAGCATTAAGTGAAATAAATGGGCAATAACCAGCCCTCAATCCACTTAATATGTTAACTAAAATAATTTATAGTTAACATATGGATGAATAATACCATACAAACAAAATATTATTCAATGGCTATTTTTCAATATTTTCCTAGTTTGTCCTTGAAAAACTGAGAAGGCATGCACTTTATATGTTAACCTAAATATTAATTAGTTGACATATAAAATAGAAATCAGGCAAACTAATAGTGGGCAATTTGCCTGCCATTTCTAAAAAAGGTGGTGAAAACCTTGAAAGCAAGAACGATTTCTTATGTGGCCCTTTTTACTGCGTTAACCGCAATTGGCGCCTTTATTAAAATACCTATCCCTTATATACCATTCACACTGCAAATTCTGGCAGTCTATTTGGCAGGCGCATTGCTGGGGCCCCGTCTTGGGTTGCTCAGTCAGTTATGCTACGTCTTGATCGGACTTATCGGGTTGCCAGTGTTTGCTGAAGGCGGGGGAATCGGCTATATATTCAAACCCACTTTCGGCTATTTGCTCGGATATATTCTGGGAGCCTATGTAAACGGGTGGCTGATCAACCGGTTTTCCCTCTCCACGATTCGTTCCATATTCCTTGCTAACGCTGCCTCTTTGCTGACCGTTTACTTCTTCGGCTGCATATGGCTGTATGGTGCAATGAAGTGGATTGTGGAAACGCCGCTTTCAATCAACCAAACGATTCTTTACGGCTTCTTATTACCGGTACCCGGTGATTTACTGCTGTGCATTCTATGTGCTGTCATCATTCAACAAGTACGTCCGCGAATTGCAAGATACATAAACGTAAAGGAGCTGAATCATCCATGGGCCAAGCCTACTTCATAACCGGAACTGGCACGGATATTGGAAAGACAATCGTCACGAGTGCACTTTATCTTTCTCTTCAAACGTTTGGAAAAACCGTCACGATATTCAAGCCATTTCAAACAGGAATCAATGAGGAAACGAATACATACCCGGATATTTCTTGGTTTGAGCAAGAACTAGGTGTAAAGGAATCAGGGTTTTACACACTGGAACCCGAAACCTCCCCACATTTGGCGATTAAATTAACCGGGAGTCAAATCGATGAGAAGAAAGCCGTGGAAAGGGTTCATGAACTTGAGGAAATGTATGACGTCGTATTAGTTGAAGGAGCAGGCGGATTGGCTGTTCCGCTCATTGAACGGGCGGAAGGTTTCTATATGACGACGGATTTCATAAGAGATTGCGGCATGCCTGTCGTATTCGTATCCACAAGTGGTTTAGGAGCGATTCATAATGTCGTGACGACCCATTCTTATGCACAAATCCATGATATATGCGTTAAAACCATTTTGTATAATCATTACCGGCCAGAGGATCGGATTCATCAAGACAATATCGAAACCATTGAAAAGCTGACAGGGCTGAAGGGGCTCGCCTGCATTCCAACACTGGCCGATGTTAGAAAAGATTTGAGGATCTGCATCCTTGATTTACTTGGTGACCAAAATTATACCCAACAATTGAAAGAGGTGTTCAAAGCATGAACAGTCAGGATTTAGAACAATGGGATAAGGAATATGTATGGCACCCGTTCACGCAAATGAAAACGTATCGGGAAAGTAAACCGCTGATCATCGAACGCGGCGAAGGCAGCTATCTGATTGATGTGGATGGCAAACGCTATTTGGACGGCTATGCTTCATTATGGGTGAATGTGCACGGACATAACGAGCCGGAATTAAACGGAGCCCTTATTGAACAAGTGAATAAAGTCGCGCACTCCACTCTGCTGGGATCTGCAAATGTACCATCGATCTTACTGGCAAAGAAACTGGCAGAGATCACTCCTGGTCATTTATCGAAAGTCTTCTACTCTGACACGGGATCTGCCGCTGTGGAAATCGCCCTTAAAGTCGCTTATCAATATTGGCAGAATATCGATCCCGTCAAGCATCAGAATAAAAACAAATTCATCTCCCTTGACGAAGCATACCATGGCGATACTGTCGGTGCCGTGAGTGTGGGCGGAATGGATCTATTCCATAGAATCTTTAAGCCCCTCTTATTTCAACGGATTTCCGCCCCTACACCATATGCCTATCACATGACTGAATATGGAGATCAAGAAGCAGTGAAAAACCATTGCTTGATGGAACTGGAGAAGTTGCTGCAGGAACAATCAGAGGAAATTGCCGGATTGATCATCGAACCGCTTGTGCAGGGGGCGGCAGGTATCATAACCCATCCCCGGGGCTTTTTGAAAGAAGTTGAACAATTATGCAAGAAGTACGATATCCTCCTAATTTGTGACGAGGTGGCCGTAGGGTTCGGTCGCACCGGTACGATGTTTGCCTGCGAGCAGGAAGATGTCGTCCCTGATATCATGTGTATGGGCAAAGGGATCACTGGGGGATATATGCCACTCGCAGCCACCATCATGAACGAGCAGGTCTTTCAATCCTTTTTGGGAGAACGGGAAGAACATAAAACCTTCTATCACGGCCACACCTATACAGGAAATCAGCTAGCCTGTGCACTGGCCCTGAAGAATATCGAGCTAATGGAAAGCCGGAATCTCATTAAAGACATCCAGAAAAAATCAAAATACCTAGCCGAAAGACTGCAAGCGCTATACGAACTTCCGATCGTCGGCGATATTCGCCAGCGCGGCTTCATGATTGGAGTGGAAATCGTTAAAGACCGTGAAACAAAAGAAACGTTCACCCTCCAAGAGAACATCGTTTCCAGGATCATCCATACAGCACGGGAAAATGGCCTGATCATCCGGGAACTTGGTCCAGTCATCACGATGATGCCGATCCTTTCCATGTCAGAAAAGGAACTCGATTTCATGGTCGAAACGGTCTACCGTGCCATCCAGGAAGTCTCCATTCATAAAGGATTGATTCCAGCAAACTGATCCAAAATTCAAGCGAAAAAAGGGCACCTCAATGAGGAGGGCACTGAAAAAGTCCCTTCGGGCCAATAGAGGTAGTTTTTCTCAGTTTATTCTGAGGAAATCTACCTTTTTT
>NZ_JBHZPF010000103.1:0-6577 GCF_042787975.1 Peribacillus sp. YIM B13482 | reverse complement strand
TTGGCAGGGGCATTCAACCGTGCGCTAATACCGGTCGGGATTTTGATGGCTGTACTCGGCAGTCTTCTGGGTACCTATTTTGGAATTCTAACAT
Source organism: Peribacillus sp. YIM B13482 (assembly GCF_042787975.1). Classification (NCBI taxonomy): domain Bacteria; kingdom Bacillati; phylum Bacillota; class Bacilli; order Caryophanales; family Bacillaceae; genus Peribacillus; species Peribacillus sp. YIM B13482. Next base: position 6,483 of record NZ_JBHZPF010000103.1, on the reverse strand, counting down.
CATATATACTCTTAAGCTTTTAAGGAAGGGTTGTTAATATGAAGATTGAAAGTTTACAAGTATCAGTGGAAACCTTGCCACTTGTCAAGCCATTCAAAACTGCATTACGTACAACAATGGAAATTGAAAATATCATGGTTTCGGTGAAGTTGGAAGATGGAACGGAAGGTTTGGGGGCTGCAGCCCCTACGGTTGCCATAACAGGTGATTCTGCAAATGGAATCATGACCATCATTGAAGAAGTGATCACGCCACATCTAATTGGCCGCGACATCGAGAATATCAACGCATTGTCTCAACTAATCCAATTATCCTGTGTAGGAAACACAAGTGCAAAAGCTGCAGTTGAAATCGCCTTATATGACGCAGTCAGCAAACGATGGCGGCTCCCTTTATATCAATATCTGGGTGGTAAATCAAATGTCCTGAAAAATGATATGACAATCAGCGTGGATGAACCCGAAGTAATGGCAAAGGCGGCATTGTCCCTCATCGATTGCGGATTCTCAACAATGAAGATAAAGCTGGGGAAAGACTGGAAGAGTGATGTGGAGCGGGTTGCCTGCATTCGTGCTGCTGTTGGCGATCAAGTTATTATCAGGATTGACGCAAATCAAGGGTGGACAACAAAACAAGCAATTTCAATCATTCATGAACTCGAGGAAAGAAAGCTGAACGTTGATTTGGTGGAGCAACCCGTGCAAGCCCATGATATCGAAGGTTTAAAAGAAATAAAGAGGTGCGTCCAAGTGCCTATCATGGCCGATGAAAGTTTGTTTTCCCCTCGTGATGCCATGAGGCTCCTGAATGAACATGCTGTTGATTTCCTTAATATTAAATTAATGAAAACAGGAGGCATTCGACGCGCACTTCAAATCGCGGATCTGGCAGAAGCAGTCGGGGTGGAATGCATGATCGGCAGTATGATGGAATCATCCGTGAGCGTAGCAGCCGCGGCTCATCTGGCAACCGCCCATCCAAATATAACGAAGATTGATTTAGATGCACCATTATGGATTAAGGATGAACCATTTGAGGGCATTCAATTTGCGAAAAATCAACTTCTCATTTCCGAGAAACCTGGACTAGGAGTCAAGAGGAAATCCTCATTTACTCAATAAAAACTATTTCGAAAGGGTGATTATTTTGAAAAGGTTAACAGTTGTAGTGATATCTTTATTTACTATCGGTATTTTAGTATTCAGTCCCAATGAAGCTAGTTCAAGAGAGAAGGAGAGAATTGCCTATGTAGATGTAGTAGTGGCCACTCTTTGGACGGAGCCGGGATTATTAAGGGACATCGATGCTCCTTCTGCATCGAATCCCGTCGATTTGAATGCATGGATACGCTCCATGAATTATGAAGATAAACTGTGGCTTGTGGGTAACCTGGAAACCCAGGCGTTATATGGTTCTAAAGTGACCATTCTTGAAGAGCGGGGTGAATGGGTGAAAGTTGCTGTTGCCAATCAGCTGACACCCCGTAATGATGCAGGTTATCCTGGATGGATGCCAAAAGGGCAATTGAAATCAGGAAAATCCTTTAATAAGCAGTTTAATAGAGGGTTTGCCCTTGTAACTGCTCCAAAGACTTGGCTTTATTCGGATTCGAAACATCGGTCGAAATTCATGGAGGTCAGCTTCGATACACGCCTTCCGCTATTACAGGTGAAAAAAGATAAAGTGAAGGTGATGACACCAAGTAATGGAGCAAAATGGATAGAAACGAATGACGTGTCCGTTTATCAAGACGAAAGTCAAATTCCAGTTCCAACCGGTAAGGACATTGTAGAATCAGGAAAAGATTTTTTAGGACTTCCTTACCTATGGGCTGGAATGTCCGGTTTTGGATTTGACTGCTCTGGCTTTACCTATACCATGTACCATGCTAACGGTATAACGATCCCAAGGGACTCTTCCATTCAGGCGCTTCATGGTAAAAAGGTGGAACAGGAAAATCTTCAACAAGGCGATTTACTATTTTTTGCCTATGATAAAGGAAAAGGTAAGGTGCATCATGTTGGAATGTATATTGGTGACGGGAAAATGATTCATTCTCCAAACAGCTCTACACATGTAAGGATAGATGAAATAAAAACATCGGGATACGGAGAGGAATATGCCGGAGCAAGAAGATATATCGATTGATTTTAAAAAAGCCTAAGAGCACCGAGCTCTTAGGCTTTTTCGGATTTAAAACAAGATTTTTCAAGCGTTAGAAGTAGCAATGATCACAGCTGTGTTTTTTTCAACAAAATAACTTGAATTGGCTACTACCTTAGGTTTTTGAATTACATATATCAATAAGGTAAAATATGGTATAATTAATTACAGACTTTTCATTATATTATAATATAAGGGGTTGCAAATGAAGATCACTTTTCCCAAACCTGATGTTGAGCAATATTTACGAACTTTTTCCATTGCTGATTTTGCAGTTAGTCCGGATGAGAAACAACTGGTGTTCAGTACGAATTTGAGTGGCAAGTATAATTTATGGGAATGGATCTGCCAAACTGCTTTCCTTATCCGCTTACATCCATTGATCAAAGCTGTCAAGAGCTGGTATTTGATAAACAGAGCGGGTTTATAATTGCTGGTTTCGATCAAGACGGCAATGAAAATACCCAGTTTTATGGAATTCCCTTAAAAGGCGGGACAATGAAGGAAATCGTCCATCATGAAAACACACGTAATTTCATGCCGATTTTATCCAATGACAGTAAAAAGCTCTTTTACACAACATCAAGAGGAAACCCTTCCTATCTAAATTCCTATTGTTTAGATTTAGAATCAGGACAGGAAACACTGGTCCTGGAGGGGAAGGATGCAGCGACCTATCTGTTTGGCTTTAGCCCTGATGAAGAAACCCTACTTTACTATAAAGACTTTGCTAATACAAATACCCTTCTCTATGCAAAAAGGGGGAAGGAAAATCTCCTGCTTACGCCGCCTACTGAGAAACAACACACAGTGAATGATGGTGTTTTTGTTTCAGATTCGATGATATATTTATTGACTGATTATGATTCGGACTTTACTTATTTGGCTTCATACAACCTTGAAACAAACCGATTCAGTAAAGTTAAAGAATTGTATAATGAGAGTTTTAGTGCCATGAAATATAGTAAAGAGAACCAATTATTATATATAACCAGTCAAAAGGGTGCAGAGGATCAATTATATGAATTCAATCTGCAAAATGAAAATTGGAGAAATATCAATGTCCCGTGCAGCGTCATCGGAAAACTTGAGGTTGCTGCATCAGGCACGCTTTATTTATTTGGCATGAGCGCAACCAAGCCACATAATATTTATAAAAAATCCGGTGAAGAGTGGGTATCATTAACCAAATATACTGTCCCTGGCGTCGATTCTAACGAATTATTTGAACCGGACATCATTACATACCCTTCCTATGATGGGCTGGAGATCGAATCGTTATTTTTTAGGGCAAGCAAGGAAAATGAGATTGGTGAAATCATTTTTTGGCTCATGGAGGACCTCAGGCGGCCGAACGGAAATTCTTCAGGACTTCCTTTCAATTTTTTCTGAATCATGGTTACAGTATTTTTGCGCCAAACTTCCGCGGTTCTACTGGCTATGGTTTGGAATTCATGAAAATGGTAGAGGGTGATTGGGGAAATGGACCACGCCTTGATAATGTAACCGGTCTTGATTGGCTGATTGAACAAGGGCATGCACAAAAAGGTAACATTTTATTGATGGGTGGCAGCTTCGGAGGGTATATGGCACTTCTGCTACACGGACGCCATGCGGATTACCTTAAGGCAGTTGTCGATATTTTTGGACCATCTAACCTTTTCTCATTTATCAATTCCGTTCCAGAAGACTGGAAGCCGGTTATGGATCAATGGGTAGGAAATCCGGAAAAAGATAAGGAAAAATTAATCGAGTATTCATCTATCACCTATTTAGAATCCATGACAAAGCCGATGCTTGTCATTCAAGGGGCAAACGATCCCCGCGTCGTCAAAGAGGAATCAGATCAAATCGTTCGAGCTTTGAAAGACAAAGGAAGAGATGTCGAGTATATGCTTCTAGAAGATGAAGGCCATGGATTTTCCAAAAAAGAAAATGAAATTGCCGTCTATCGAAAAATACTCTCATTCTTGAATCGATTCGCAGGTGTAACAGAGAAGGTATAAACTGCAACGAATATTCTGGAGATTTACAATTGAATTGCATAACCCTGCCAATTACTTTCAGAGTGATGAGGCAGGGGTTTTCATGTTGAAAACTGGAAGTTCTTTTCAAATAAACCCTACTTGACTTCATGATTTATAGATATGTCATTCCGATTGATTGAAGATCTGCAACCATTCGGGTGTGTCAATCCTTCTTTAACGATTGAACATTCAAAGTTCATGATTTCTTATGGGGGCAAAATAAGGATGGTTTCTGCTGTCATATTAATGGATAACAAAGTGTAGCCAGGTTTAAGGAGCCTTTAAATTTCACGGAGCGTTTTTTGTATATCGGTGAAAGCAGTTTTTGTAGAAGTTATATAGACCTGGCAAGACGAAATCCAAGGTCGTCTATGCAAAATGTCGGATGGCTACGACGACGACATGAAGCTCCACACCCCCTGGCCTCTTCAGCCCAGCTTCCTCCTCGGAAAATTCGATAAGCGCCGTATACTTGTTCATCATATAAATCCCAACACCACTCCCAAACATTCCCTAACATATCATGCAGTCCCCATGAATTCGGTTCCTTTCTTCCCACTTCATGGATTTTGCCCCCTGAATTTCCGTTATACCAGGCAATCTTATCAATCTCTCCATATCTATATCCAGTAGTCCCCGCTTTACATGCATATTGCCACTCTGCTTCTGAAGGGAGTCGGTAACCGTCTACTTCCCAATCACAATTAATGTTTTCACCATTTTTACTTATAGAATAACATTCTCTAAGTCCAGCTTTATGTGAAAGTTGATTGCAAAAAGAAATTGCATCATTCCAAGAAATACCGACAACAGGTTTTAGATCTCCGTCAATAGAATTAGGTGGTTTATTTGAAATAGCATAATAGAGATCTATAGTTACAGGATACCGGGCAAGAAGAAACGGTTTTATATCAGCTTTCCATTTGCTTTTTATTCTATCGTCTCTTAATTCTATTTCTCCCCCTGGAATTTTCACCATTGGATAGTCAAAGTAACTCATTATTTCATTTGACAATTATCCTTCCTCCTAATAATCATAATTTTGTAAATTTTACCACAATAAAATCCATTAATTCAATATAAAAATTACCTTTGTTTTTACAATAAACAGAGTAATCTAGATTCAAAAACCAATTAAAATATAAAGCAAAGGCGGTTCACAATATTTTGAATAACACCACTTTTTGGTAACTGAAGGCAGAAAAAAAGGGGGGTTTTTCACTCGTTTGACTTACTCACCTTCTTTAGTAGACGGGATTTTTGATTCAATTGGGATTGCAGAACATTAATTTCTTGGTGTATGCAACTTTAATTTCGCCCTCAATTAATATTAATAAGTATGTAGTTCATGGAATACAAATTATAAGTGAAGTTTCGATACTTTTAAAATTTGGGGGATAGCAAATGAACGAGTTTTTGGAGAAAACAGCAAGGTTCGAGCACCGGTTTTGGCTGCAAATCTTAGGAGACCATTCCAGATTCATCCATGAATCTTTAGCTCCGGTTGAAGTGGAAAACATTGAAATTGCTTCAGAATTCATTCAAGTATTTGATACTCTCCTTGGTAAAGCCAATTCTGAAGAGATTTCTCAACTTACTGTCATGGCAGAAGAGGAAGTTTTAAGACTTCGGGAGTTTAAGCTAAGCCTTTTAAAAGAACATCTGGTAGGGAAAATTAAAATACATCTTTCACCTACTTTCATTAATCATATGGTGAACGAATTGGAAGAATATTTAAGATTATTGAAATACTTCAATGCAAATCAAATGCCGCCGGTTTTTCATGAACTCCATCATCATTTGGTTTGGCTGTTAGATGCAGCAGGGCATGCAGGGGCAATATCATCCAACATGGACGATGTTGAAAAAAGATTAAAAGAGAAAAGTGACCAATATAAAAAACATTTTAATGATTATTATTTAAAAGCAGTTGAATTGGCTGGATATTTACGAACAAATCTGTCAACATTCCCGGCATTGGAAAAAATGAATGCGGACGTCAAATTGGAAATGAAACTCTTTCAGCACTTTCTGCTTGAATTGGAGGAACTTGAGCTTAGTGCGCAGGCTCTTGGAACGTTTTCCCCATTAATGGCAGATCATATGTGGCGTGAAGAATGTTATTATTTAACGAAACTGGCAGAATCGACAAACACGGAAAAGCCAAACTGCGATCCAGCGAAACCGAGGCTAGTCGAATAAAAAAGTACCTCATGGGGGCTGTTGACAATCTAAAAGGATTTTTGAAAACTGTATAGAATTTATTCTATGCAGGTTTTTTATTGGAGGGATT